>NZ_CBAICG010000029.1:0-42578 GCF_964715405.1 Solirhodobacter sp.
GATTTCTACATCCTGTGCCCCGACAACGACGTGGACCGCGCGACCGACGAGAAACGCATCCTCTGGGCCGCCGGTGACATCGTGGAAAACCGCCCGCCGCTGTCGCGCTGGCACCCGGACTACGCCGAGGCGTTCCGGACGTGGCTGAAGCGGTAGGCCCGCAGCGACCTTGTGGCCCCGCCCGACATGCCCGACACTGGCGCGGCACAGCATCGGCGGAGGCAGTTCGGATGGACATCAAGACAAGCGGATCGCGACCCTCGGGCAAGGGCCCGGCCAGCTATTTCACCGGCGCCGTCCGGACCGATCCGGTGATCGAAGCGCCCGAACCCGCCCGGTTGCGCGCCGTCGTCGTGACCTTCGAGCCGGGCGCGCGCACCGCCTGGCACACCCACCCGCTGGGCCAGACGCTGCTGGTCCTTTCCGGGTTGGGGCTGGCGCAAAGCTGGGGTGGCCCGGTTCGCGTCATCCGCTCCGGCGACACGATCTGGTTTGGCCCCGGCGAGAAGCACTGGCACGGCGCCGCCCCCGCCAACGGCATGAGCCATCTGGCGATGCAGGAGGCGCTGGCGGGCAGCACCGCCGACTGGCTGGAACACGTCACCGACGATCAATACGCCGTGCCCCCCGAGGCATAGAGCGAATTGCGTTTTATCTGACGTGGAAACATCGGGATTCGCCCAAGTCTTGGGGCGAAACCTGATTCAAGCTAAACCCAATTCGCTTTCGGTGCCTCAGGCCCACTCGCCCTTGCGGAACACCGGCATGGCTGTGCCATTGGCCGCGATGCCGTCGATGTCGATCCGGTCCGACCCGATCATCCAGTCGATGTGGATCATGCTGGCATTGCCGCCCTGCGCCGCGATCTGTTCGGGGCTGAGCGTTGCGCCATCGAGGAAGCACTTGGAATAGCACTGACCCAGCGCGATGTGGCAGGCGGCATTCTCGTCAAACAGCGTGTTGTAGAACAGCAGCCCCGACTGCGAGATCGGCGAGGAATGCGGCACCAGCGCCACCTCGCCCAGCCGCCGCGCGCCCGCGTCGCTGTCCAGCACCTTCAGCAGCACTGCCTCGCCCTTCGTCGCCTTGGCCTCGACGATCCGCCCGGCCTCGAACCGCACCGCGATGTTCTCGATCAGCGTGCCCTGATGCGACAGCGGCTTGGTGGCGCAGACATGGCCCTCCACCCGCAGCGCGTGGGGGGTGGTGAACACCTCTTCGGTGGGGATGTTGGGGTTGCAGGTGATGCCGTTCTTCGCGGTCGAGGCGCCGCCGTGCCATTCGTGCCCATCGGCCAGCCCGACCGTCAGATCGGTGCCCGGTCCGGTGAAATGCAGCGCCGAAAACCGCTGCCCGTTCAGCCATTTCGTTCGCGTCCGCAGGTTGGCGTTGTGCGCCGCCCAGGCCGCCACCGGGTCGCCATTCTCGATCCGCGAGGCGGCAAAGATCGCTTCGGCGAGCTTGGCGGT
Organism: Solirhodobacter sp.; assembly: GCF_964715405.1. NCBI lineage: Bacteria > Pseudomonadati > Pseudomonadota > Alphaproteobacteria > Rhodobacterales > Paracoccaceae > Solirhodobacter > Solirhodobacter sp. The sequence goes on from NZ_CBAICG010000029.1 coordinate 1,470, forward strand.
GGCCTCATCCTCGGGCAGGTCGGGGAACACCAGCCGCGCCCAGGCCGGGTTCGGACAGGCGGTCAGGTTCCAGTTGATGTCGAAGCCCGAGATCTTCTCCAGCGCCGGTTTGTAGGCGATGGAATTGGCCTTGTTCGCCCGCGCCACCTTGTCGGGGTCTTCGGCCGACAGCATCATCGGGTTGTCGCCCACCACCGCCATGCGCGCGGTATTGCCGGAAAATGCCTCGGCCATGCCGCGGTAAAGCCAGCCCGCCGCCCGGTCGAAGCTGGCATCCGGCGCGTTGCGAAACCGCGCCAGCGTCACCTCCTCATCCGACAGGATCGGCGTCACCAGACCGGCGCCCGCCTTGTAGGCATGAACCGCGATCCGCCGCACGAAGGGCAGCGCGGCCGAGGGCGCGGTCAGCAGCAGATCCTGCCCCGGTTGCAGGTTCAGCCCGACCCGCACCGCAACCTCGGCGAGGCGGTCGAGTTTGTCGGGGTCGATCGGGCTCTTGGGCATGGCGCGGGCCTTTCGGAGAATGCTGTGCGCAGACCTTAATCCGGCGGCGGGCGAGGTCAATGCGGGCGGGAGCGCCAAGCCGCGATCGCGCAACAGAGGGCGGCGCCCGATCGCGGGTGGGCGCCGCAAGGCGGATAGTCTGCACTTTATGGTGCGGCATCCCCCAACCTCGTGCCCTGCGCCGACGCAGCGGCAGCGCCCGCCCAGGGGGCGGTCGGGCGCTGCCCGGCGGGCTTCGCCATTGATTCCGGGCAAGGGGCGCCTAGCCTCGCCCCTCCACCGCCCCCGCCACCCGCTCCACCAGCGCATCCAGCGGCTGGTCGATACTCACCGTCACCGCATTCTCATCCGCCCCCGGCGGTTCCAGCGCAGCGAACTGGCTGTCGAGCAGCGCGGGGGGCATGAAATGCCCCGTCCGCGCCGCCATCCGTGCCGCGATCACCGCCCGGCTGCCCGCCAGGTGCACGAAGGTCACCGGCCCGCCCGCTTCGGCCCGGATCAGGTCGCGATACTGCCGCTTCAGCGCCGAACAGCCGATGATCAGCGGCGCGCCGTCGTGCAGTGCCGCGCCCACCGCGCGCAGCCACGGCGCCCGGTCGGCATCCGTCAGCGGCTCGCCCCGGCGCATCTTGGCGATATTGGCGGCCGAGTGCAGGTCGTCGCCGTCGCGGTAGGGCACCCCCAGCCGCACCGACAGCGCCGCCCCGACGGTGGATTTGCCGCACCCCGCCACCCCCATCAGCACCACCCGCATCACAGCGACACCGAGATGCCGCCGTCGACGTAAAGCACATGGCCGTTGACGAACGATGACGCCTCGGAGGCAAGGAACACGCAGGCCCCCACCAGCTCCTCCACCCGGCCCCAGCGCCCGGCCGGTGTCCGCCTTTCCAGCCAGCCCGAAAATACCGGATCGGCCACCAGGGCGGCATTCAGCGGCGTGTCGAAATAGCCCGGCGCGATGGCGTTGCAGTTCAGCCCGTGGCGGGCCCAGTCCGTCGCCATGCCCTTGGTCAGGTTGCCCACCGCGCCCTTGGTGGCGGTGTAGGGCGCGATCCCCGGCCGCGCCAGGGCCGTCTGCACCGAGGCGATGTTGATGATCTTGCCGCGCCCGCGCGCGATCATGTGCCGCGCGCAGGCCTGCCCCACGTTGAACACGCTGGAGATGTTGGTGCGCAGCAGCCGCTCGAACGCCTCTGCCGGAAACTCCTCCAGCGGGCCGCGATGCTGCATCCCGGCGTTGTTCACCAGGATGTCGATCGGCCCCGCCTCGGCCTCGAACCCGTCCACCGCCGTGCGCGCCGCCGCGTGATCCGTCACGTCGAAAGCCAGCACCCGCGCGCCGCCGACCGCTTGCGCCGCAGCGGCCAACTTGCCCGCGTCGCGCCCGTTCAGCACCACCTCGGCCCCGGCCCCGGCCAGCCCCAGCGCCAGCGCCATCCCGATGCCCTGCGACGACCCCGTGACCAGCGCACGCCGCCCGCTCAAGTCGAACAGATCACTTCCCATCCGCGCCTCCTGCTTTCCGCCTCGACACCCGCGGCCTCTCCCGTTTAGGTATCGCCACCCCGCAACGTCAAGCGCCGGAACCCGCGCCCGTGCCCAAGCCCGCCCTGCTGCAACTCGTGCCCTACCCCGAGGCGGATCAGGCCCCGCTCGACGCGGCCTTCGCCGTGCACCGCTATTTCGACGCGCCCGACTTGCCTGCGCTGCTGGCGCGGGTCGGCCCGCAGGTGCTGGCCATCGCCACTCACGGCGGGCGCGGCGTCAGCGCCGATATCCTCGCTGCCTGCCCGCAGGTGCAGATCGTCGCGGTGTATGGCGTCGGCTATGACGCGGTGGACCTTGCCGTTTGCCGCGCCCGTGGCATCCGCGTGACCAACACCCCCGACGTGCTGACCGACGATGTGGCCGACCTTGCCGTGGCGATGATGCTGGCGCTGGCGCGCGGTGTCGTGGCGGCCGATGCCAATGTGCGCAGCGGCGCCTGGGCGGCCACTGGCGGCCCGCCGCTGCGCCGCCGCATCACCGGGGCCCGCGCGGGCATCCTCGGCCTTGGCCGCATCGGCCTGGCGATCGCGCAGCGCTGTGCCGCCTTCGGGATGCCGATCGCCTATTCCGCCCGCAGCCCCAAGGAGGTGCCGACCGGGTGGACCTACGTCCCCGACCCGGTGGAACTGGCGCGGCAGTCCGATCACCTTTTCGTCGCCCTCGCCGCCTCGGCCGAGACGCGCCACATCGTCGGCCGCGACGTGCTGCAGGCCCTCGGCCCCGAGGGTCGCGTGATCAACATCAGCCGCGCCGCCAACATCGACGAATCCGCCCTGCTCGACGCGCTGGAGGCGGGCACCATCGCCGGCGCCGCGCTCGACGTGTTCGAGGGAGAACCGCAGGTCAACCCGCGCTTCCTGCCGCTGCAGAACGTGCTGCTGCAACCCCACCACGGTTCCGCCACGGTGGAAACGCGCCGCGCCATGGGTCAGGTGATGCGCGCCAACCTTGCCGCCCATTTCGCAGGCCGCCCACTGCCAAGCGCGGTTGTGTGAGCGCAAACATCCGCCGTTGCACCGCGCGCGCAATGGGGTTTAACTCGCGCCAATGCCCGGCAAGGGCGGAGGTGCCCCATGTCGTTCTTCGAAATCGTTGATCCGGCCTTCGCCGCCTACGTCATCGGCAACGCACCCCTCAAGCAGATCGCCACCGGCTTCGACTGGGCCGAGGGGCCGGTCTGGTTCGGCGACGCCGGGTGCCTTCTGTTCTCCGACATCCCCGGCAACCGCATCCTGCGCTGGACGCCCGGCCACGGCCTGACCACCTTCCGCGCGCCCTCGAACCATTCGAACGGCAACACCCGCGACCGGCAGGGGCGGCTGGTGTCCTGCGAACACGGCCTGCGCCGCGTGACGCGGACCGAGCTTGACGGCGCCGTCACCGTCATCGCCGACAGCTATCAGGGCAAACGGCTGAACTCGCCCAATGACGTGATCGTCGCCTCTGACGGCGCGATCTGGTTCACCGATCCGCATTACGGGATCATGACGAATTACGAAGGGTTTCAGGCCGAACAGGAACTGCCCTGCAACGTCTACCGGGTCGATCCCTCGGGCGGCATCACCGCCGTCCTGACCGATGTCGCCGGCCCCAACGGGCTTGCCTTCAGCCCCGACGAAACCCGCCTTTACGTCGCCGACACCGGCCGCATGTTCGCCAAGGATCCGCAGCACATCCGCGCCTTCGACGCGGGCGCCGACGGGCGCCTGAGCGGTGGCGACGTCTTCCACAGCATCGCGCCGGGTTGCGCCGACGGCATCCGCGCGGATACCGACGGCAACATCTGGTCCTCGGCCCGCGACGGCGTGCATTGCATCGCGCCCGACGGCCACCTGATCGGCAAGATCCTCGTGCCGGAGGTCGTCTCGAACCTCTGCTTCGGCGGCCACGCCAAACACCAGCTTTTCATCACCGCCACGACCAGCATCTATTCCGTCATTCTCAACCGCAAAGGGGTGCAACAGCCATGAGCCAGGCAGAAATCGGGCTGATCGGCCTTGGAACGATGGGCGCCATGCTCGCGCTCAACATCGCCGAGAAGGGCTTTCCCATCGCAGTCTGGAACCGCACCGTGGCCACCACGCGCGCCTTCCATGCCGGGGCAGGCGACCTTGCCGCCCGCATCACCCCCACCGAGTCGCTGGCCGATCTGGTCGCCGCCATCAAGCCGCCGCGCGCGATCATCCTGATGGTCCCGGCCGGGCCGGTGGTGGATGACGAGATCGCCGCGCTGACCCCGCTGCTGTCGCCCGGCGACATGATCATCGACGCGGGCAACGCCAACTTCCACGACACCGACCGCCGCGCGGCGAACGCCGCCAAGGGCGGGCCGCGCTTCCTTGGCATCGGCGTGTCGGGCGGGGAAGAGGGCGCCCGCCACGGCCCCTCGATCATGGGCGGCGGCGCGCGGGCGGACTGGGACCGGGTGGCCCCGATCCTCGAAGCCATCTCGGCCAAATACCACGGCACGCCCTGCGCGACCTGGATGGGGCCGGGCGGCGCCGGGCATTTCGTCAAGGCGGTGCACAACGGCATCGAATACGCCGACATGCAGATGATCGCCGAGGTTTACGGCGTGATGCGCGACGGCATGGGCCTGACGGCCGCCGAGATCGCCGCCGTGTTCCGCCGCTGGAACAAGGGCCCGCTGCAATCCTACCTGATCGAGATCTCCGGCGAAGTCGCCGCCGCGGCCGATCCGATCGGTCATGGCCCGATCCTTGACATGATCCTCGACAAGGCGGGGCAGAAGGGCACCGGCCGCTGGACCGCGATCGAGGCGCAGCATCTGGCCGCCCCGATCACCGTGATCGAGGCCGCCGTCGCCGCCCGCAACATCTCGGCCCGGCTGACCGAACGGCAGGCGGGGCAGGCACTCTTTGGCGCCGCCCCCGCCCGCCTCGGCACCGGCGCGCTCTCCATCGACACGCTGGAACAGGCGCTGATCTGCGGCAAGATCCTGTGCTACGCGCAGGGCTTCGCGATGATCTCGGCCGCCGCCGCCGCCTTTAGCTGGCCGCTGCCGCTGCCCGACATCGCCCGGGTCTGGCGTGAGGGCTGCATCATCCGCTCGGCGATGCTCAACGACATGGCCTCGGCGCTGACCGACGCCCCCGACCGCAACCTGATGCTGGCCCCGGCCTTCGCCGACCGGCTGATCGCCACCCATGTCGCGCTGCGCAACGCCACCGCCGCCGCCGCCGTGCACGGGTTGCCGATGCCCGCGCTGTCGGCGGGGCTGGCCTACTTCGACATGATGCGCACCGCCCGCGGCACCGCGAACATGATCCAGGGTCAGCGCGACTTCTTCGGCGCGCACGGCTTCGACCGGCTCGACGCCGCCGACAGCCACCACGGCCCCTGGGGCAGCCACGGCTAGCGCATCGGCACAACGTCGGTGTGTTTTCGGTGCCTTTTCGGTGCAAGATCGGTATCCCGGTTTTGCCCGCTTTCGGCCTCTTGCCTTGCCCCGCGCCGCAGGGCATTCTGCACCCCGAGCCGTGGCGATGGCGTCGCCACAGGGGGCTTTCCCCACCGCTTGCGGATCACCCGCCACCGTCCTGTACGCCGGGACCTTTCGGGGTCCGGCACACAGGCAGACCCCGGCCCATGAGGTCTGAAATGATGATCGAACGCCCGGAATTCTACCGCTTTCACAACGGCGACAAGGTCGCCCTTCCCTTCGCGCCCGAGGAATACGACGAACGCCTCGCCGGTCTGCGCGACATCCTGGAACTGCACTCGCTCGACGCCGCCGTGCTGACCTCGATGCACAACATCGCCTATTACTCGGGCTTTCTGTATTGCTCGTTCGGGCGGCCCTATGCCCTTGTTGTGACAAAAGAAGATTGCGTCACCATCTCTGCGGGCATCGACGCGGGCCAGCCCTGGCGGCGCTGCCACGGCGACAACATCACCTACACCGACTGGAAGCGCGACAACTACTGGCGCGCCATCGCCAGCGTGATCGGCACTGGCAAGGCGGTGGGCTGCGAGGCCGATCACCTGACGCTGCTGCAATCGGAAAAGCTGAACGCCTTCCTGCAACCCAAGCGCGGCATGGACATCGCCCCCGCCACGATGGCGCAGCGGATGATGAAATCCTCGGCCGAGATCGACCTGATCCGCGCGGGCGCCAATGTGGCCGACGTCGGTGGCTATGCGATCCGCGAGGCGGTCAAGGTCGGCGCGCGCGAGATCGACGTGGCGATGGCCGGCCGCAACGCGATGGAGGCCGAGATCGCCAAGCGGTTTCCGGGCGCCGAATACCGCGACACCTGGGTCTGGTTCCAGTCGGGGCTGAACACCGACGGCGCGCACAACCCGGTGACGGGGCGGGCGATGCAGCGCGGCGACATCCTCTCGCTGAACTGTTTTCCCATGATTTCAGGCTATTACACCGCCCTTGAACGGACGATGTTCGTGGGCGAAGTCGACCCCGCCAGCCTGCGGATCTGGGAGGCGAACATTGCCGCCCATGAATTCGGCATGAGCCTGCTGAAGCCCGGCGCCAGTTGCTCGGGCGTGACCGCGCAGATCAACGACTTCCTGTCGGAACGCCAGTTGCTGCAATACCGCACCTTCGGCTACGGCCATTCCTTCGGCGTGCTCAGCCATTTCTACGGTCGCGAGGCCGGGCTGGAACTGCGCGAGGATATCGACACCGTGCTGGAACCCGGCATGGTGATCTCGATGGAACCGATGCTGACGATCCCGCAGGGCGAGCCCGGCGCGGGCGGCTACCGCGAGCACGACATTCTGGTGATCACCGAGGACGGCGCCGAGGACATCACCCACTATCCCTACGGGCCGGAGTTCAACGTCGTCGGCTGAGCGATGGTGGCGCCCCCGCAAGGGGGCGCCATTGCCTCAGGCGCTCTTGATGACGCGGATCAGGTAAAGCAGGATCACCGCGCCGATCGTGGCGTGGATGATCGCGGCGAGCACGCCGCCGCCGAACCCCAGTCCGATGAGCGGGAACAACAGTCCCGCAACGATCGCGCCGACGATGCCCACGACGATGTTGCCGCCAAGGCCGAAGCCGTAGCCGCTGACGATCTGCCCCGCCAGCCAGCCCGCGATGGCGCCGATGATCAGCATGATGAGAATGCTCAAGGTGTTCCTCCTGACGAAATTGCCTGTTGTGGCGCTACCATAGCCGCTTTCCCGATGGATGCGCGGGGAAAATGCGCGCCTGGCGTCAGACCCGGATGACGTAATCCTTGCGGGTGGTTTCCAGCACCTCCCAGGTGCCGGTGAAGCCGGGCCGGATCATGAAACTGTCGCCCGCGCGCACCGTCACCGGCGGCTGGCCATCCTCGGTCAGCACCGAAACCCCGCTCAGGATGCGGCAGTATTCCCATTCGTCATAGGCGATGCGCCACTTTCCCGGCGAGGATTCCCAGAGGCCGCAGAACAACCCCTGACGTTCCTCGATGCTCCAGGTGGTGAAGACGGGATCGCCCGCCAGAACCTTCGCCGCATCGGGGCGCGAGGTTTCGGGGGCGAAGCCATCAGTGGTGAGGCGTTGCAGGTGGGTCATCAATCCTCCATTGGCCGGGGTGCGCGCCGGTGGCGTCACTCGTCCCAATAGACCTCGGTCAGGTCGTTCGCCTGCGCCGGCGCGTTCGCCCAGAGGCCGTGGATCTTGGCGTTGGCAACCCCGGTCTTGGCCAACTGGAACAGGAAGCCGTTGACGAAATCCGTGGCGATCATCGTCTGCGCTTCTTTCAGGATCGCGGACCGTGCGGCGGGGTCGACGGTGCCCTGCAGCTTGTCGATCAGCGCGACGAACGCGGGTTTGCCATAGCCGAAGTAGTAGTCGGGCCGGGCGTAGATATCGATGTCGTTCGGCTCGGTATGGCTGACGATGGTCAGGTCGAAGTCATGCCGCTTGAACACCTGGTCGAGCCACTGCGCCCATTCCATGTTGGTCACTTCGGTGTCGATGCCGACCGCCTTCAACTCGTTCTGGATGATCTCGCCGCCACGCCGGGCATAGGTCGGCGGCGGCAGCGCCAGGCGCAGCTTGAGGTTGCTCACCCCCGCCTCGGCCAGCAGTTTCTTCGACAGCGCGGGGTCGTAGTCGGAAAGCCCCGTCAGGTCGACATAGTCGGGGTTGTAGGGCGGGAAATGGGTGCCGATCGGTGTGCCATAGCCGAACATCGCGCCGTCGATGATGTCACGCCGGTTGATCGCATGGGCGATGGCCTCGCGCACCTTCACGTTGTCCAGCGGCGGGTTGCGGTTGTTGATGGCGAGGATCGTCTTGCCCTCGGTGGTGCCGACGATCACCGAAAAGCGCGGATCGGCCTTGAACTGGTCCAGCGTCTCGGGCGCGGGGAAGTTCGGGAAGGCATCGACGTCGCCCGACATCATCGCGGCATAGGCGGCGTTCGGGTCCGAAATGAACTTGAACGTGGCCTTGGCCAGCTTCACCGGCGTGCCCCAGTAGTCGGGGTTGCGCGCGATGTCGATGTGGTCGCCCTTGACCCAGTCGACGAACTTGAACGGCCCGGTGCCGATCGGGGCGGTCGCATCGGTGCCCACGGTCTTGGGCGAGACGATGGCGGCATCCCCAAGCGCGGTCAGGAAGGTGAAGTTGCCATCCGGCGCCTTCAGGGTAAATCGCACCGTCAGCGGGTCGATCACGTCCACGTTGTCGATCCCGGCATATTTCGGCTTCTGCGCGTTGGGCGAATCCGTCCCGCGGGCGCGGTCATAGCTGAATTTCACGTCATCGGCGGAAAAGGGCGTGCCGTCCTGGAACGTCACGCCCGATTGCAGATGGAAGGTCCAGACCTTGCCATCGTCCGTCACGTCCCAGCTTTTCGCCAGCGCCGGGCGGATTGCGCCATCGGGGCCGAACCGGGTCAGCCCCTCGAAGATGTTGGCGTAGGTCACCTCCTTGATCGCCGCGGCGGCGCCTGCGGTGGGGTCGAGGATCGGCGGCTCTAGCACCATGCCCAGGGTGATCGAGTCTTTCGCGGCCAGCGCGGCAGAGGCGGAAAGGGCAAGAATGGCGACAGTCAGTTTCAGTCTGAGGGCCAAGAGGTTTCCTGTCTCGGAACACGGGCGGTTGCGGCATGATCGTTCCCTTGCCAGGGCGGATCAAGCCCCGCTGCGCGACGCGGAACTGGCGTTGCGGCGGCGGGAGAGGTATGACGGTCCCGGCCCCGATGAAGAGACTGCCCGCATGAGCGCGACCGCACCGACGCCCGCCCCGAATCCGCAGGACGTGCGCGCCCGCAAGGGCGGGGTGCCGCTGGTCTGCCTGACGGCCTACACCACGCCGGTGGCGCGGCTGGTCGATCCGCACTGCGACGTGGTGCTGGTGGGCGACAGCGTGGGGATGGTGCTGCACGGGTTGCCCTCGACGCTGGGTGTCACGATGGAGATGATGATCCTGCACGGGCAGGCGGTGGCGCGCGGCGTGTCGCGCGCGCTGCTGGTGATCGACATGCCGTTCGGCAGCTACGAGGAAGGCCCGGCCCAGGCGTTCCGCAATGCGGCGCGCCTGATGGCGGAAACCGGTGCGGCGGCGGTGAAGCTGGAGGGCGGCGTGGCGATGGCCGAAACCGTGGCCTTCCTGACCGCGCGCGGCGTGCCGGTGATGGGCCATGTCGGGCTGACGCCGCAGTCGGTGAACACGCTGGGCGGCTACAAGGTGCAGGGGCGGGGCGCCGATGCCGCGCGGATCGCGGCCGATGCGGCGGCGGTGGCGCAGGCGGGGGCCTTCGCCGTGGTGCTGGAAAAGGTGCCCGACGTGCTGGCGCGCCGCATCACCGCCGAGATTGCCGTGCCGACGATCGGGATCGGGGCCTCGGCCGGGTGCGACGGGCAGATCCTGGTGGTGGACGACATGCTGGGCCTGTTCACCACCTTCCGCCCGAAGTTCGTGAAACGCTACGCCGAACTGGGCGAAGCCGCCGACCGCGCCATCGCCGCCTATGCCGAGGATGTGCGCGCCCGCCGTTTCCCCGCGCCGGAACATCTGTTCGGCGAGGCCGCGCCGACGAAGGAACCGCGCCCGTGACGCCGCCGATCCTGCGTAGCCTGGCCGATCTGCGCGCCCTTGTGGCCGGGTGGAAGCGCGCCGGGCAAAGCGTGGGCGTGGTGCCGACGATGGGCGCGCTGCACGACGGCCACCTGAGCCTGGCCCGCGCCGCCCGCGCCGGGGCCGACCGGGTGATCGTGACGATCTTCGTCAACCCGCGGCAGTTCAACAACCCGGCCGATCTGGAGAAGTATCCCCGCACCGAGGACAGCGACGCGGCGCTGCTGGCGCCGATCGGTGTCGATGCGGTCTTCGCGCCGCCGCCCGCCGAGGTCTACCCGGCCGGGTTTTCCACGACGGTGTCCGTCGCCGGGGTCAGCGCGGGGCTATGCGGGGCGGGGCGGCCGGGGCATTTCGATGGCGTGGCGACCGTGGTGACCAAGCTGTTCGGGATGACCGGCGCCGACCGCGCCTGGTTCGGCGAGAAGGACTGGCAGCAGTTGCAGGTGGTGCGGCGGCTGGTGGCCGACCTGAACCTGGACGTCGAGATCATCGGCCACCCCACGGTGCGCGAGGCCGATGGTCTGGCGCTGTCGTCGCGCAACCTGCGGCTGACGGCGGCCGAGCGCGCGGTGGCCCCAACGCTGGCGCGCGCGATGACCGGGGCGGGCGCGGCGATGCGGGCCGGGGCGCCGGTCGCGGCCGCGCTGGACGCGGCGTGCTGCGCCATCCTCGCGGCGGGCTTTCGCGACGTGGAATATCTGGACCTGCGCGGGGCGGCCGACCTTGTGCCGATGGCTCGTCTTGACCGCCCCGCCCGCCTGCTGGCGGCAGCCTGGCTGGGCGAGGTGCGGTTGATCGACAACATCGGCGTCGATCCGGCGTAGGGCGCTATTCCGGCAGGTGGCACACCGCCTCGATGTTGTTGCCGTCGGGGTCGAGCACGAAGGCGCCGTAATAGTTCGCGTGGTAGTGCGGGCGCAGGCCGGGCGGGCCGTTGTCGGTGCCGCCCGCCGCCAGCGCGGCCCGGTGGAAGGCCGCAACGGTCGCGCGGTCGGGCGCGCTGAACGCGACGTGCAGCGGCCCCGAGCGGTGTGGGCCGCTGCCGATCCAGAAGAACGGCTGGCCCGGGGCGCCGAACCCGGCATGGGCGGTGCCGCCGGTCTGTTCGGCGGTCACCTCCATCACCACGCCAAGCGCGAGGGGCGCGAGCGCGGCGCTGTAGAAGGCGCGCGCGCGGGCGAAATCCGAGACGGTAAGGCCGATGTGGTCAAGCATGGCTGATCCTCCTGCCGCGGAGTGTGCGGCGACTCGGGGCGCGGCTCAAGCGGCGCGTTTCAGGGCAGCAGCAGTTCGGCCAGAACCAGCGCCATCACGCGGGCGGAATCCATCATATCGTCGATGCCGATCCATTCATCGGGCTGGTGCGCCAGATCAAGGATGCCGGGGCCGTAGGCGATGCAGTTCTTCAGCCGCCCGATACGGTCGATGTGCTTCTGGTCGTAGGTGCCGGGCGAAACCACGTAATCAGGCTGCCGCGCCAGCACCCGCTCGATTGCGGCGGCGGTGGAGCGAACGACGGGCGCCTCGCGGTCGGTCATCGTCGGCTGCACCTCGAAGAGGTCGCGGATCTCGTAGCGGAAGGTGGGGCGGCGGGCCTGCACCCGGTCCATCAGCGCGGCGATCTCGGCCTTTACCGCGCCGATGTCCTCCTCGATCAGGAAGCGGCGGTCGATGGTGATGCGGCAGCGGTCGGCCACCAGCGGCGCGGGCAGGCCGGTATAGCCTGCGGGCGGTTCCGGTTCGCCGCCGTGGATCGCGTTGACGTTCAGGGTGGAACTGCGCGCGCCTTCCGGCACCACCGGCATGGCGGTGCGCCGCCCGGCCAGCAGGGGGTACAGCACCTCCTCCATCTCGGCCAGCACCGCGCCCATGTGGCGGATTGCGCTGTCGCCCAGGAAGGGCATCGAGCCGTGGGCGATGCGCCCCTTCGTCTCGATCTCGGCCCACCAGACGCCACGATGACCCAGGCAGATACGGTCCTTGTTCAGCGGTTCCGGGATGATGACGTGCTGCACCCGGTCGGGGCTGAAATAGCCCTGCTCGGCCAGCCAGGCGACGCCGCCATAGCCGCCCGATTCCTCATCCGCCGTGGCGCTGATCTCGATCGCGCCGCCGAAATCGGGGTAGGTCGCGATGAAGGCTTCGGCGGCGATGATCGCGGTGGCGATGCCCCCCTTCATGTCGCAGGCGCCCCGGCCATAGATGCGGCCATCCTTCACCTCGCCGCCGAAGGGATCGGTGGTCCAGCCGTGCCCCACGGTGACGACATCGTGGTGGCCGTTGAAATGCACGCAGTCGCCGGGCCGCGTGCCCTCGCGCCGGGCCAGCAGGTTCCAGCGCGGGTATTCGTCGCTGTCAGCGATGGCGCCGGTGGCGCGCAGAAGCTGCACGGTGAAGCCCGCGTTTTGCAGGTAGCCGGCCAGGAACTCGCAGATTTCAAGGTAGTTCAGCCCCGGCGGGTTCAGCGTGGGGATACGGATCAGGCTTTGCGTCAGGCCGATCAGCGCGGCGCGGCGGGCGTCGATCTGGGCGAACAGGGGGGCATCGTCGGGCTGCATGGCGCGAGCCTAGACCGGCAGCGGGGCGACCTGCAACGGGTTGCGCGTTGCCGCGCGGCGGCGAAAGCCCTAGTAAGCAGGGGCGGGCGTGCCCATCTGTCGGGCAGATCGCCGGTTCTGAGGGAGGGGAAGATGATCGCGTTCTTCCGGCTTGCCGTCTTCGGGCTGGTTGCGCTGACCATCGGTTACCTGATTGTCTCGGCCTATGCCGCCTCGGTCCGCCGCGAACGGCTGGAGGGCGAGTGGGATGACAACCCGCCCGCCGGTGCCGATGCCGAGACCCGCGCAGCCTTCATCGCCGAAGGGATGCGCACTTGGCGCCACGGCTTCCGGCACAAGCTGATCTTGGGCGTCTATGTGGTACCGATCCTGGGGATTGCCGCCATTGTCTATCTGCTGAATTTCACCTGAGAGGGTCGTGATGCGTACCGTGAAGTGGACATTCTACGCGCTGATCGCGCTGATCCTGTTCCTGTTCTTCGACTACGTGCTGCCGCAGCACGAGGTGGTGCGGATCGTCGCTACCAACACCCAGCGCATCGACATGGGCGAAAACGCCTGGTTCTATGCCGTGCCGGATGTCGGCACCGGCGGCACCAACGCCTCGGGCACCGGGCGCGACATCAAGTTCATCCAGACGATCCGCCCGAACGGCCGCCCGATGGTGTTTCGCAACGAGGATACCGGCTGGGGCTGGCCGCCCTACTTCAAGCTCGACAGCTTCGACTTGCAGACCGAGGCCAGCAACCTGATCTCGACCGAGGCGGCGCCGAAATGGGTGATGGTCACGCGCTATGGCTGGCGCAGCCAGTTCCTGACGATCTTCCCGAACGCGGTGCGGGTGCGGGCGGTCGACAGCCCCGATGCCACGGTGTTTCCTTGGGCGAACACCATCATCCTGACCCTTCTCGCGCTGATCCTGCTGGCGATCCGGCGGATGTGGTTGCAGTTCCGCGAGCGCACGATCGCCCCGATGGTCGAGGATGCCGAGGAGGCCTGGGACAACGCCGACGACCGCGCGCGCGGGTTCTGGCGGCGGATGTTCGGGCGATAGCGCCTCAGGCCCGCCGCCGGAGCGTGCCGAACAGGACCGACACCGCAAAGCAGGCTGTCGCCGCCGCGACGATGGACGGCCCTGCGGGCGTGTCGAACGTCAGCGAGGCATAAAGCCCGATCAGCGCCGACAGCGCGCCGACGCCGACGGCGGCGGCGGCCATCGCCTCGGGTGTGCGCGAGATGCCGCGGGCGGCGGCGGCCGGGATGATCAGCATCGCCGCGATCAAGAGCGCGCCCACCACCTTGATCGCCACCGCGACCACGACCGCCAGCGCCAGCGTCAGCACCAGCCGCTCGCGCGCCGGGGAAACGCCCGAGGCCTGCGCCAGATCCTCGCTCAGCGTCGCCGTCAGCAGCGCCGACCAGCGCCAGACCAGCAGCCCCAGCACCAGCGCCGCGCCGACCCAGATGAACACCAGATCGGTGCGCGTGACGGCGAGGATGTCGCCGAACAGATAGGCCTCCAGATCAACCCGGACGCCGTGCACGAAACTGATCGCGATCAGGCCGACGGCCAGCGCGGAATGGGCCAGCACGCCCAGCGTGGTGTCGATCGCCCAGCCACGGCCGACCAGCGTCGAGACGGTCAGCGCCATCAGCAGCGCCACCCCCAGCGTGCCGGTGAAGATCGACACGGAAAACGCCAGCGCCAACGCCACGCCAAGGATCGCGGCATGGGCGGTGGCGTCGCCGAAATAGGCCATCCGGCGCCAGACGACAAAGCAGCCCAGTGGCCCGGCCGCCAGCGCCAGCCCGACCCCGGCCAGCGCGGCGCGCACCAGGAAATCATTCAGCATGGTCATGCGCCCCGTGGTCATGCGCCCCATGCGGCTCGTCGTGCAGATGGTGCGGGTGGGCGGGGTCATGGCCGTGCCCGTGATCGTGCGAATGGTCGTGATCGTGCCGGTGCTGATACAGCGCCAGCGCGCCCTGCGTGCCCAGCCCGAACAGCGCCCGGTATTCCGGTGCGTTCGACACGACATGCGGCGTGCCCTCACAACAGACGTGGCCGTTGAGGCAGATCACCCGGTCAGACGCCGCCATCACTACATGCAGGTCGTGGCTGACCATCAGCACGGCGCAGCCGAGGTCGCGCCGGACCTCTTCGATCAGCAGGTAGAACGACGCCTCGCCGGGCTGGTCCAGCCCCTGCGTCGCCTCGTCGAGGATCAGGATGTCGGGCGTCATCAGCAGCGCGCGGGCCAGCAGCACGCGCTGAAACTGGCCGCCCGACAGATCGGACATGCCCCGCGTCTCGGTTCCGGCCATGCCGACGCGGGTCAGCGCGGCGGCCATGTCGGCGGCGGAATGGCGATGCGGCAGCGACAGGAAGCGGCGCACCGGCATCGGCAGGGCGTCGTCGATGTGCAGTTTTTGCGGCACATAGCCGATGCGCAGCCCCGGCTTGCGGCTGACGCTGCCCGCGGATGGCGCGACGATGCCCAGCAGCGCGCGCAGCAGGGTCGACTTGCCCGAGCCGTTCGGGCCGACCAGCGTGACGATCTCGCCGGGTTCGATCGACATGGTCACCCCTTCCAGCACGGTCGCCCCGCCGAACCGGATGCTGAGGTTTTCGGCGGCGATCAGGCTCATGATGCGGCCCGGCAGGCGGGGCAAAGGCCAAGCGCCTCCACCGTGGCCCGTTCGACGGTGAAGCCGATCTCGGCCCCCGCCGCATCAAGCGCGGCGCGGACGCGGGCGGCGGGTGCTTCGGCCACCGCATTGCAGGCCCGGCAGATCAGGAAGGCGGCGGCGTGATCCTCGCCCGGATGGATGCAGGCGGTGAAGGCGTTCAGCCGGTTGATCCGATGCGCGAAGCCCTGTTCGACAAGGAAATCGAGCGCGCGGTAAGCCACCGGCGGCTGCTTGCCATAGCCCTCGGCCGCCAGCCGGTCGAGCACGTCATAGGCCCCCATCGCGCGATGCGACTCGAGCAATATCTCCAGCGTGCGCCGCCGCACCGGCGTCAGCCGGGCGCCACGGGCGAGGCTGGCGGCCTCGGCGCGCGCCAGCACGGCGCCTGCGCAATGGGCGTGGTCATGATGCGCGAAGGCCAGCGCGGCGGCGGGGTTGGGGGATGCGGTCATCACAGGCTCGTATGTTACGATATTACATCTCTTGACATGTTATCTTGTAACATAGAAACCTTCCCTCCGAAACGCAATCCCGGAGGTTCCCATGCGCCTGATCCTAGCTGCTGCCCTCGCCGCGCTGGCTTCGCCCGCCCTTGCGGTGCCGAAGGTGGTGACCGACTTCGCGCCGATCCAGTCGCTGGTGATGCAGGTGATGGGCAACCTCGGCACGCCCGTGATGCTGTCGCCGGTCGGCGGCGACCCGCATGATTTCCAGATGCGCCCCTCGCTGGCCACCGCGCTGACCGCGGCAGACATCGTGTTCTGGGACGGGCCGGAACTGATGCCCTCGCTGGCCGAGGCGATCACCGCGATGGCGGGCAAGGCGCAGACGGTGGCGCTGTTGCACGAGGGCGGCGGCCACATCCGGCAGTTCGGCGATGGCGAAGGGACCGACCCGCACGCCTGGCTCGACCCGACCAACGCCGAAGCCTGGGTGGCGACCATCGCCGACCGGCTGGCGAAACTCGACCCCGCGAATGCCGCGACCTACGGCGCGAACGCGGCGGCGGCACGGACGCGGCTGACGGCGCTCGATGCCGAGCTGACGGCCGAACTTGCCCCGGCGCGCGGCGTTCCGATCGTCGAATTCCACGACGCCTTCGGCTATTTCGCCGATCACTACGGGCTGAACGTCGTCGGCACGATCGAGCTTGGCGACGCCGCATCGCCCAGCGCGGCGCGGCTGGCCGGGATTCGCAAGACCCTGGCCGCGGCCAAGGCGACCTGCGTCTTCCCCGAACTGGGACGCGACCCGAAGTTCATCGCCACCGTCACCGAAGGCAGCGGCGCGCTCATCGGCGCGGGCCAGGACCCGGAAGGGACCGACCCGTCCGATGCGCCCAGCCCGCAGCTTTACGACACCCTGATGCGCAATCTCGCGCGGACGGTCGCCGATTGCGTGAAGGGCTGACGGTCGGCGGCGGCGTGCGATCTGCCCCTGGCCCGCCGCCTCTTCACCTGCCCGCGCGCGCCGATTAGGGTGATCGGCAGCGCACTTTCCCACCGGCGTGCATCGGAGCAAACGTGACCGCACTCATCCGCCCTTTCGGAACGACCCCGACCGGCGAGGCCATCGACGCGATCCGGCTTCAGTCCGGCGAACTGACCGCCGTCGTGCTGACGCTCGGCGCGATCCTGCAAGACCTGCGGCTGGCCGGGGCGCCCTACAGCCTGACGCTCGGCTCCGATGTGGCGGCGGCCTATGCCGGGCCGATGGCCTATTGCGGGGCGATTGTCGGCCCGGTCGCCAACCGCATCGGCGGCGCGCGGGCGACGATCGGCGGACGGGAGTATCGGTTCGCGGCGAACGAGGGGCCGAACCTGCTGCACTCCGGCGCGACCGGCACTCATGCGCGGGTCTGGTCGGTGACCGAGGCCACGGCCTCTGCCGTGACGCTGTGCCTGACGCTGCCCGACGGGCTTGGCGGCTTTCCGGGCCATCGCGAGATCACGGCGGTCTATGCGCTGTCGGGTTCGGCGCTGACGCTGACGCTGAGCGCCACCACCGACGCACCCACGCTGATGAACCTGGCCAGCCATGGCTACTGGACGATGGACGGCCACGCCGACATCCGCGGCCAGCGGCTGCGGGTCGCGGCGGATCGCTATCTGCCGGTCGATGCCGCGCTGCTGCCGACCGGCGAGGCGCGGCTGGTCGCGGGCGCGTTCGATCTGCGCGCCGGGCGCAGCCTTGATCTGACCGAAGGGTTCGATCACAACTTCTGCCTGGCGGATGGCCCCCGCCCTCTGTCGTTCGCGGCCGATCTGACCGGGCAAAGCGGTCTGCGGATGACGCTGGCGACGACCGAACCGGGGTTGCAGGTCTACGACGGGCGCGGGTTGAACACGGCACCATTCGTGGGCCACGCGGGGCAGCCCTACGGGCCTTCCGCCGGGCTGGCGCTGGAACCGCAACGCTGGCCGGACGCCGCCGCGCATCCGGGCTTTCCGCCGATCACGCTGGATCCGGGGCAGGTCTACCGGCAGGTGACGCGCTTCAGCTTTGACCGGGTGTGAGATCGGATCAGGTCAGCGCGTCCCAGATCAGCTTGCCGCCGGTGCCGAGCAGCAGGACATAGGTGAGGCCGAAGAACAGGCGCTCGGGGATCGCGTGGTGCGCCTTGACGCCAAGCCAGGCGCCGAACACCGCGAAGGGGGCCAGCATCAGGTCGGCCTTGGCGATCTGCCAGGTGAAGATGTTGAGAAACAGGAACGGCACGAACTTCGCCACGTTGATGATCCAGAACACGATCACCATCGTTGCCTGGAACTCGGTCTTCGTCACGCCGCGGGCCAGCATGTAGACCGAGGCGGGCGGACCGCCGGCATTGGCGACGAAGCTGGTGAACCCGGCGACAAGCCCGGCCAGCAGCCCGGCGCCGAGGCTGACCTCGCGCGGGCGGATGCGCAGCACGCCGGTGGCGAGGGCGACCTGATAGACCACGAAAGCCACCGCGATAAGGCCGATGAACAGCCGGAACGCGTCCGGATTTGTCAGCCGGAACAGCGCGGCACCCACCGCGACGCCCGGCAGTCCGCCCAGCAGCAGCACCCGCGCCGCCGTTCGGTCCCACTGGCCCCAGTAGGGCCGCAGCGTTGCCACATCCATCATCATCAGAAGCGGCAGGATCAGCCCCGCCGCCTGCGCGGGCGGCAGCACCATCGCCAGAATCGGAGTCGAGGCAAAGGCCGCCATCCCGGCGAAACCGCCCTTCGACACGCCGGTGAAGATCACCGCCGGAATGGCGATCGCGAAGAAGGTCAGATCGAACATCATGGCGAGCGCCTTCGCAATCCCAAGGGGTTGGCGCCGGTTTAGCGCAAACATGCGCGAGCCGCCAGAGCGCGCCGATTCCGCCGCGCTGCGGCACACTTGCACGGCGGGGGCAATGGGTCTACGCATCCCCGCGTCATCAACCGACCCGGAGAACACCTCATGGCCAGACCCAAGATCGCCCTCATCGGCGCGGGGCAGATCGGCGGCACGCTCGCCCATCTCGCCGCGATCAAGGAACTCGGCGACATCGTCCTCTTTGACATCGCCGAAGGCACGCCGCAGGGCAAGGCGCTCGACATCGCGCAATCCGGCCCGATCGAGGGCTTCGACGCCAGCCTGAAGGGTGCCAACAGCTATGCCGACATCGCGGGCGCCGATGTCTGCATCGTCACCGCCGGGGTGCCGCGCAAGCCGGGGATGAGCCGCGATGATCTGCTGGGCATCAACCTGAAGGTGATGAAGGCGGTCGGCGAGGGGCTGAAGGCGCACGCGCCCGATGCCTTTGTGATCTGCATCACCAACCCGCTCGATGCGATGGTCTGGGCGCTGCGCGAATTCTCGGGCCTGCCGCACCACATGGTGGTGGGGATGGCCGGTGTGCTGGACGCGGGCCGGTTCCGCCACTTCCTGAGCCTCGAATTCGGCGTCTCGATGCGCGACGTCAACGCCTTCGTGCTGGGCGGCCATGGCGACACGATGGTGCCGCTGGCGCGGTATTCGACGGTGGGCGGCATTCCGCTGCCGGACCTCGTCGCGATGGGCTGGACGACGCAGGACAAACTTGACGCGATCATCCAGCGCACCCGTGACGGCGGCGCCGAGATCGTCGGGCTCTTGAAGACCGGCTCGGCCTTCTACGCGCCCGCCGCCAGCGCCATCGAGATGGCGGAAGCCTTCCTGAAGGACCAAAAGCGCGTGCTGCCCTGCGCGGCCTATGTGAAAGGCGCGCTGGGGCTGGACGGGCTTTACGTCGGCGCGCCCACCGTGATCGGTGCGGGCGGCGTCGAGAAGGTGATCGACATCCAGTTGAACGCCGCCGAGCAGGCGATGTTCCAGAAGTCGGTGGATGCCGTGAAGGGCCTTGTCGCCGCCTGCAAGGCGATCGACCCGTCGCTGGCCTGACCGGCGCAAGGACGGCGGCGCCCGTGCGCCGCCGTCTTCCCCGCGATGGCACAGGCGAACCTGCCGACCGGACGGATCGGCCTCGGTCTGTCCGGCGACGACTGGCCCGCCGCCCGTGCCGCGATCCATGGTGACGGGCGCCACCCTGCCGAGGCGCCTGTCTTGGACGGTCAGCCCTGAACCCCCACCTGCCGAAACTCGAACCGCAGAGTGTCCCCGATGCCCTTCCACGACGAACTCGCCGCCCGCCTTGTCCGCTATGCCGCCATCGACAGCCAGTCCGACGCCGACAGCCCCGCGGCGCCCTCGACCGCGATCCAGCACAGGCTGCTGGACCTGCTGGCGCTGGAATTGACCGGGATCGGGGCGGCGGAGGTGACCAAGACCCCCTACGGCACCGTCATCGCGACCATTCCCGGCACCGCGCCGGGGCCGACGGTCGGGTTCCTGGCCCATGTCGACACCGCCCCGCAGTTCAACGCCACGGGCGTGAAGCCGCGCGTGATCAAGGGCTACAACGGCGGCGCCATCACCTTTCCCGACAATCCCGATCTGGTGCTGGACCCGCGCGAGTTTCCGCATCTGGCCGAAAAGCAGGGCCATGACATCGTCACCGCCTCGGGCCTGACGCTGCTGGGCGCCGATGACAAGGCGGGCGTGGCGATCCTCATGACGGCGGCGCGGCACATGCTGGCGACGCCGGGGCTGCGGCATCCGACCATCCGTCTGGCCTTCACCCCCGACGAAGAGATCGGGCGCGGCGTCGACAAGCGGCTGCCGGCCGACCTGCGCGCCGATTTCGCCTATACCTTCGATGGCGGCGCGGTGGGCGAGATCGAGTATGAGTCCTTCTCGGCCGATGGCGCGGTGGTGACGGTCAAGGGCGTCTCGATCCATCCGGGGCTTGCCAAGGACAAGCTGGTGAACGCGATCCATCTGGCCGCGAAGATCATGCAGACGATGCCGCAGGCGACCCTGACGCCCGAGACCACCGACGACCGTCAGGGGTTTGTCCACGCCACCGACATGACCGGCGGCGCGGCGGACATGCGCATCAAGTTCATCCTGCGCGACTTCGAACTCGACGGACTCGCCGCCAAGGGCGAGATGCTGCGCAGGGTCTGCGCCGCCGTGCAGGCCACCGAACCGCGCGCCGAGATCACCTGCACCATCACCCCGCAGTACCGCAACATGCGCTACTGGCTGGAAAAGGACATGACACCGGTGGAGTTCGCCCGCGATGCGGCCCGCAGCCTGGGGATCGAGCCGGTGTCGGTGCCGATCCGGGGCGGCACCGACGGATCGCGGCTGACCGAGATGGGCGTGCCCTGTCCCAACCTGTTCACCGGCATGCAGAACATTCACGGCCCGCTGGAATGGATCTCGGTTCAGGACATGGCCGTAGCGACCGATCTGTGCCTTGCGATCAGCCAGCGCGCGGCAGGCTGATCCGCCACCGACTCGCGCTCCGATGCGGGCCGAAGCATTTGTGATCACACTTTTTCAGCGTGTGATCACAAAACTCGGAATTTTCCGCGGAAACCCCGCTCCCACGTGGAATTGCGTTTGTGGTGCCTTAAACTTGTGCCATTAGCCTGCGCAAATTCCTCAGCTACGGGACAGCTTCATGAACATCCATGAGTATCAGGCCAAGGCGCTTCTGCGCAGCTACGGCGCCCCGGTTTCGGACGGCCGCGTGGTTCTGCGCGCCGACGAGGCAAAGACGGCAGCCTCCGCGCTCGATGGCCCGCTCTGGGTGGTGAAGGCACAAATTCACGCGGGCGGCCGCGGCAAGGGTCACTTCAAGGAGGCCGAGGCGGGCGAGAAGGGCGGCGTTCGCCTGGCCCGCTCGGTCGAGGAAGCCGCCGCGATGGCGCATCAGATGTTGGGCCGCACGCTGGTCACGCACCAGACCGGGCCGCACGGCAAGCAGGTCAACCGCATCTACATCGAAGACGGGTCGGACATCGCCAAGGAATTCTATCTGGCCTTTCTGATCGACCGCCAGTCCAGCCGCATCTCGGTGGTGTGCTCGACCGAAGGCGGGATGGACATCGAGGAGGTCGCGGCCCACACGCCGGAAAAGATCCTGTCGTTCTCGATCGACCCGGTCACCGGCTATCAGGGCTTCCACGGCCGCCGCGTTGCCTTCGCGCTGGGCCTGAGCGGCAAGACGGTCGGCAAATGCGTCGACCTGCTGCAAAAGATCTACACGATGTTCGTCGAAAAAGACGCCGAGATGGTCGAGATCAACCCGCTGATCCTGATGCCGAACGGCGATCTGAAGTGCCTGGATGCCAAGGTCGGCTTCGACAACAACGCCCTCTTCCGCCACGCCGACATCCTCGCCCTGCGGGACGAGACCGAGGAAGACCCGAAGGAACTCGCCGCCTCGAAGTTCGACCTCAACTACATCGCGCTGGATGGCGAGATCGGCTGCATGGTGAACGGCGCGGGCCTTGCGATGGCCACGATGGACATCATCAAGCTTTACGGTGCCGAGCCCGCCAACTTCCTCGACGTCGGCGGCGGCGCCACGCGCGAGAAGGTGACCGAGGCGTTCAAGATCATCACCTCGGACCCGAACGTGAAGGGCATCCTGGTGAACATCTTCGGCGGCATCATGCGCTGCGACATCATCGCCGAGGGCGTGATCGCCGCGGTGAAAGAGGTCGGCCTGAAGGTGCCGCTGGTGGTGCGTCTGGAGGGCACCAACGTCGAACTGGGCAAGGACATCATCAAGAATTCCGGCCTGAACGTGATCGCCGCCGACAACCTCTCGGATGCCGCGCAGAAGATCGTCAAAGCGGTGAAGGGGTAAGTGTAGCGATGCGGATGTTGGCATTCACAATTTCAGCTCTCGCCGCATCTTCAACATTGGCGAAGGCAGTGAGCTTGGATGACACGACCAAGGCCATCCTGTGCTTTCACCTCACCGCATCCGCATCCGCAATCAGCGCAGAACTATTTGAGAATAATAACGTCATAACTGAACCAAACTACTTACTTTGGAAGAGGTACGCAGACTTGTTTTCAAGGATGACGGTGGCAAATAAAAAGCTCTTGGACAGCGATGATGATCGTTTGGCCGCTGATATGTATCAAGATGAAAGCGAAATCAAAGTGATTTCGATGGTTCGCAAAATAAAAGATCTCGGATCTTTAGAAGAAAAATACTCGTTTCTGACTTCAGTCGAAGCGATGTGTTTATCACATGATGCCCAAACGGAAACGAATGAATAAAGTCGGTGTCGATGTCGATGTCGACACGACAAAGCTAAGCTAGGACACTTCGAACATGGCCATTCTCGTTAACGAAAACACCAAGGTGATCTGCCAGGGCTTCACCGGCAGCCAGGGCACCTTCCACTCGGAACAGGCCATCGCCTACGGCACCAAGATGGTCGGCGGCGTGACGCCGGGCAAGGGCGGCAGCAGCCACCTGAACCTGCCCGTGTTCAACTCGGTGCACGAGGCGCGGGCGGTGACCGGCGCCAACGCCTCCGTGATCTACGTGCCGCCACCCTACGCCGCCGACTCGATCCTTGAGGCCATCGACGCCGAGATGGAGCTGATCGTCTGCATCACCGAAGGCATCCCGGTGCTGGACATGATGAAGGTGAAGCGCGCGCTGGAGGGGTCGAAATCCCGCCTGATCGGGCCGAACTGCCCCGGCGTCATCACCCCCGGCGCCTGCAAGATCGGCATCATGCCCGGCCACATCCACAAGCGCGGCAGCGTCGGCGTCGTCAGCCGCTCCGGCACGCTGACCTATGAAGCCGTGAAACAGACCACCGACCTCGGCCTTGGCCAATCGACCGCCGTCGGCATCGGCGGCGACCCGATCAAGGGCACCGAACACCTCGCCATCCTCGAGATGTTCCTCGCCGACCCGGAAACCCACTCGATGATCATGATCGGCGAGATCGGCGGCGCCGCCGAAGAAGACGCGGCGCAGTTCCTGAAGGACGAGGCGAAGCGCGGCCGGTCCAAGCCCTGCGCGGGCTTCATCGCGGGCCGCACCGCACCGAAGGGCCGCCGCATGGGCCATGCCGGCGCCATCGTGGCGGGCGGCAAGGGCGACGCGGAAAGCAAGATCGAGGCGATGCGCTCGGCCGGCATCTTCGTCGCCGACAGCCCGGCGGGGCTGGGTGAAGCGGTGATGAAGGCGATCGGTTAACCGGACAGGCAGCATGAGCTTCGTCGACGCCATCAGAACCTGCCTGCGCCGTTTCGCGACCTTCTCGGGTCGCGCTTCGCGGCCGGAGTTCTGGTGGTTCGTGCTGGCGCTCATGCTTGCCTCGTCCGCGCTCAGCATCGTCGATGCCGCGATCTTCGGCCCGCACGTCAGCGTGGAGCATGTCCGCAACATCGACTCCAGCGGCCGTATCACCGACAGCACCAACCAGATCGTATCCTACGGTGGCGGCCCGGTGTCGGGGGTGTTCTCGCTGCTCAGCATGCTGCCGCTGCTGGCGGCGTCGTGGCGCCGGATGCATGACACCGGCCGCCCCGGCTGGTGGACCGTGGTTCCACCGTTGATTGCGGTCGGCCTGATCTTCTACCTCGTGGTCGGCCTCTCCGGCATCAACCCGTTCACCGGCACCCTGCCGGATGACGATGCAATGCGCCGGATGGTGGCCCCGGGCCATATGTTGCAGTTCTTCGTTGTCTGGCTTGTCGCCGTCGTCTGTTTCATCGCGCCGATCTGGTGGCTCAGCCGCCCGACGCAGTCCGGCCCGAACGAATACGGTCCCAACCCGCTTGAGGTAACCCCATGACCGACCAATCCCCCAACGACCTCTTCAATGCCTCCTCCTTCCTCGACGGGGCGAATGCGGCGTATATCGACCAGCTTCAGGCGCGCTTTGCCGCCGATCCGGCGAGCGTCGATGCCGCCTGGGCCGAATTCTTCCGCGCCCTCGGCGACACCGAGATGGAGGCGAAGAAGCAGGCGAAGGGGCCAAGCTGGGCGCGCGCCGACTGGCCGCCGATGCCGATGGACGAGCTGACCTCGGCGCTGACCGGCGAATGGCCCGCCGCGGCGCGGGAAATGAAGTCGGCCGGTCCCAAGATCATCGCGAAGGCCGCCGAGAAGGGCGTTTCGCTGACCGATACGCAGGTGCAACGCGCCGTGCTGGATTCGATCCGCGCGCTGATGATCATCCGCGCCTACCGCATCCGTGGCCACCTGGCCGCCGACCTTGACCCGCTGCGGCTGGTCGACACCGGCCTGCACCCCGAGCTTGACCCCAAGTCCTACGGCTTCACCGAAGCCGACTTGGACCGCCCGATCTTCATCGACAACGTGCTGGGCCTGCAGGTCGCCTCGATGCGCCAGATCATCGAGATCGTGCGCCGCACCTACTGCGGCACCTTCGCGTTGCAATACATGCACATTTCCGACCCCGAGCAGGCCGCCTGGCTGAAAGAGCGGATCGAGGGCTACGGCAAGGAAATCAGCTTCACCCGCGAGGGCCGCAAGGCGATCCTGAACAAGCTGGTCGAGGCCGAGGGCTACGAAAAGTTCCTGCACGTCAAGTACATGGGCACCAAGCGGTTCGGCCTTGATGGCGGCGAAAGCCTGATCCCGGCGCTGGAGCAGATCATCAAGCGCGGCGGCAACCTTGGCGTGAAGGAAGTGGTGTTCGGCATGCCGCACCGCGGCCGCCTGTCGGTGCTGGCCAACGTGATGATGAAACCCTACCGGGCGATCTTCAACGAATTCCAGGGCGGCAGCTACAAGCCCGAGGATGTCGACGGATCGGGCGACGTGAAATACCACCTCGGCGCCTCGTCCGACCGCACCTTCGACGGCAACACCGTGCACCTGTCGCTGACCGCGAACCCCAGCCACCTTGAGGCGGTGAACCCGGTCGTGCTGGGCAAGGCGCGCGCGAAGCAGGAACAGCGCGGCGACAAGGCGCGCCTGACGGTGCTGCCGGTGCTGCTGCATGGCGATGCGGCCTTTGCCGGGCAGGGCGTGGTGGCCGAGTGTTTCGGCATGTCGGGCCTTGTCGGGCATCGCACCGGCGGCACCATCCATGTCGTGGTGAACAACCAGATCGGCTTCACCACCTCGCCGTCGTTCAGCCGCTCGTCGCCCTATCCGACCGATATCGCCCTGATGGTCGAGGCACCGATCTTCCACGTCAACGGCGACGACCCCGAGGCGGTGGTGCACGCCGCCAAGGTGGCGACCGAGTTCCGCCAGAAGTTCCACAAGGACGTGGTGATCGACATCTTCTGCTACCGCCGCTTTGGCCATAACGAGGGGGATGAACCGATGTTCACAAACCCCGTGATGTACACCCGGATCAAGAAGCAGAAGACCACGCTGCAACTTTACACCGAGCGGCTGGTGAAGGACGGTCTGATCCCGGAAGGCGAGATCGAGGACATGAAGGCCGCCTTCCAGGCCAAGCTGAACGCCGAGTTCGAGGCGGGCAAGGAATACCGCCCGAACAAGGCCGACTGGCTCGATGGCCGCTGGTCCGGCATCAACCGCGAGGGCGAGGAGTATCAGCCCGGCCAGACCGCGATCGCGCCCGAGACGCTGGCCGAGGTCGGTGCCGCGCTGACCCGCGTGCCGCCGGGGTTCGACTTGCACAAGACCGTGGGCCGCCTGCTGGAGGCGAAGCAGCAGATGCTTGCCACCGGCAAGGGCTTCGATTGGGCCACCGCCGAGGCGCTCGCCTTCGGCAGCCTCACCGTCGAAGGCTTCCCGGTTCGCCTGTCGGGGCAGGACTGCACGCGCGGCACCTTCAGCCAGCGCCATTCCGCCTTCCTCGACCAGTCCACCGAGGAACGGCACTATCCGCTCAACCACATCCGCGCCGGGCAGGCGCGCTATGAGGTGATCGACTCGATGCTGTCGGAATATGCCGTGCTCGGGTTCGAGTATGGCTATTCGCTGGCCGAACCGAACACCCTGACGCTGTGGGAAGCGCAGTTCGGCGACTTCGCCAACGGTGCGCAGATCATGTTCGACCAGTTCATCTCGTCGGGCGAGTCGAAGTGGCTGCGGATGTCAGGCCTCGTGATGCTCTTGCCGCACGGCTACGAGGGGCAGGGGCCGGAGCATTCGTCCGGCCGCGTCGAACGCTGGCTGCAGCTTTGCGCGCAGGACAACTGGATCGTCGCCAACTGCTCGACGCCCGCGAACTACTTCCACGCGCTGCGCCGCCAGATCCACCGCAGTTTCCGCAAGCCGCTGGTGCTGATGACGCCGAAATCGCTGCTGCGCCACCCGATGTGCGTCTCGGATGCCGAGGATTTCACCACCGGCTCGCATTTCCACCGCGTGCTCTGGGATGACGCCGAAAAGGGCCATTCCAATACGCAGCTTGCGCCCGACGATCAGGTCAAGCGGGTCGTGCTCTGCTCGGGCAAGGTCTACTTCGACCTGCTGGCCGAGCGGGACAAGCGCGGGCTGGATGACGTCTATCTGATGCGGGTGGAACAGTTCTATCCGTTCCCGGCGATGTCGCTGTCCAACGAGCTTGGGCGTTTCAAGGGCGCCGAGATCGTCTGGTGCCAGGAAGAGCCGAAGAACCAGGGCGGCTGGAGCTTCATCGAGCCCAATCTGGAATGGGTGCTGGGCCGCATCGGCGCCACGCATCTGCGGCCGCGCTATGTCGGGCGCTCTGCCACGGCCTCGCCCGCGACCGGCCTCGCCAGCCAGCACAAGGCCCAGCAAGAGGCGCTTGTCAACGAAGCGCTGACGATCGGAGGATAGCGGATGGCTACGGAAGTCCGGGTGCCGACGCTCGGCGAGAGCGTATCAGAGGCGACCGTCGCCACCTGGTTCAAGAAGGTGGGCGACCTCGTCGCCGCCGATGAGATGCTCTGCGAGTTGGAAACCGACAAGGTGACGGTGGAGGTTCACGCCCCTGTCGGCGGTCGTCTGGCAGAGATTGTCGCACCCGAAGGGTCCACGGTCGGCGTCGCCGCGCTTCTGGCGCAGCTTGCCGACGTGTCGCCCGCAGAACAGTCAACGCCCAGGGCCGCACCGTCGGCGACCGGCGCAGGAGAAGTTGGAATGATCGACGTGATGGTGCCCACTCTGGGCGAAAGCGTGACTGAGGCGACCGTCTCGACCTGGTTCAAGAAGGTCGGCGACACCGTCGCGCAGGATGAGATGCTGTGCGAGCTGGAAACCGACAAGGTCTCGGTCGAGGTGCCCGCCCCGGCTGCCGGGGTGATCGCGCAAATTCTTGTGCCCGAGGGGGCGACCGTTGCCGCCGCCGCCCGGCTTGCCGTGATCTCGACCGACGCGGCCGCCGTGGTTGCGGCCCCCGCCGCCGCGCCCGCCCCGGCCCCCGCCGCCCCGGCGAAGGATGTCGAGGATGCGCCCTCGGCGAAGAAGGCGATGGCCGACGCGGGCCTCGGCCGCGACGCTGTCACCGCCACCGGCCGCG
This sequence comes from Solirhodobacter sp., assembly GCF_964715405.1. Lineage (NCBI taxonomy): Bacteria > Pseudomonadati > Pseudomonadota > Alphaproteobacteria > Rhodobacterales > Paracoccaceae > Solirhodobacter > Solirhodobacter sp. The sequence goes on from NZ_CBAICG010000029.1 coordinate 29,651, forward strand.
ACGGCCGCGTGATGAAGGAAGACGTCGCCCGCGCCGTCGCCGCCGCCAAGGCCGCACCCGCGCCCGCCGCGCCCCCCGCGATCCCCCGCGCCCCGGTCCCGGCCGACGATGCCGCGCGCGAGGAACGGGTCAAGATGACCCGCCTGCGCCAGACCATCGCCCGCCGCCTGAAGGACGCGCAGAACACCGCCGCCATGCTGACGACCTACAACGAGGTCGACATGTCCGCCATCATGGAGCTGCGCAACGAGTACAAGGACGCCTTCGAGAAGAAGCACGGCGTCAAGCTCGGCTTCATGTCCTTCTTCGTGAAGGCCTGCACCCACGCGCTGAAAGAGGTGCCCGAGGTCAACGCCGAGATCGACGGCACCGATGTGGTCTACAAGAACTACGTCCACATGGGCGTGGCGGTCGGAACACCCTCCGGCCTCGTCGTGCCGGTGCTGCGCGACGCCGACCAGATGGGTTTTGCCGCGATCGAGAAGAAGATCGCCGAACTGGGCCTGCGTGCCCGCGACGGCAAGCTTTCCATGGCCGAGATGCAGGGCGGCTCCTTCACCATCTCCAACGGCGGCGTCTACGGCTCGCTGATGTCCTCGCCGATCCTGAACCCACCGCAGTCGGGCATCCTCGGGATGCACAAGATTCAGGACCGCCCGGTGGTGGTGAAGGGTCAGATCGTCATCCGCCCGATGATGTATCTCGCCCTCAGCTACGATCACCGCGTGGTCGATGGCAAGGGCGCGGTGACCTTCCTCGTTCGCGTGAAAGAGGCGCTGGAAGACCCGCGCCGCCTGCTGATGGACCTCTGAGGGCGAAATGCTCGCTCGTCTCACGTCCGGTGGGGGCTGCGGCGGCGCAGTGGCGGGGTTGCTGTTGGCGCCCCTTGCCCGCGTCGCCGCCGTTCCCCTCCGGCATGAAGCGCCTGCCATCGACCGCCGCCGCGCCATCAGCGCGATCCGGCGGGCGGGCCGGGGCAGGGCTCCCCCCGACGGGCGTCGTCGTCACCGACCCCCCGGGTTCCTCGCCAGCCCCGCATCCGGCTCCGCCGTGACCCGCGCCGCCTTGACCCCGCCCGTTCTGCGCGCGACAGTCCGGGCCCTGCCCCACCCGAAAGGCCCCTCGCCATGCTGACCAGCGAACTCGACATCCTCGCCCTCTACGGGCTCCTCGTCTGCCTCACGCTCGTGGCGCAAGCCTCCGGCGCAATGACCCAGCTCGACATGGGTTACCTGCTCTCGTCGCGTGACGAGCACCGCACCCTCTCGGGCATGGTCGCCCGTCTGGAACGCGCGCTGAACAACTCGGTCACCGCGATGGCGCTCTTCGCCCCGGCGATCCTGATCCTGCAGGCCAAGGCGGGCTTCTCGCCCACCTCGCTGCTGGCGGCGCAGGTCTTCCTCGCCGCGCGCGTGCTTTACCTGCCGGCCTATGTCTTCAACCTCACCGGCTTCCGCACGCTGGTCTGGTTCGTCGGCTTCGCCGCCACCGCCGCGCTCTACCTCCTGGCCTTCTGAGGTGCCATGACCACGCTGCAGCTTCGCACCGCCGCCCTTGCCGCCGCCGCGCTGTCGGTGGTGGCCTCGGTCGTCTATTTCGGGATGCTCGGCCTGCCGCAACCCGGCGGGCACGCGGCCGCGTTCGTCGGGCTTCTCGCGGCGCTGCCGGTCGGCGTCAGCCTGGGATGCCTTCGCCTGCTCGCCACCCGGCGCAAGGTGCGCCTGCCAGAGCCGACGCGGTCGATGATCGAAACGGTGGCGGTTGGCACCGCCTTCCTCTACCTGCTCTACCAGTTGTCGCGCGCCATCCCCTTCGCCGGACCCGTGGCCCTGGCGATCGACGCGCTCGTGCCCGGCCCGCTGCTGCACCTGCTCGCCCTGATGCCCGGCCTCGGCGCCGCCGTGCTGACCGAAGTGCTCTGGCGCCGCACCGCGAAAGGCCCCGCCCGATGAGCCCGGAACTCACCGCCCTCGCGCTCGCGGGGCTGCTGCAGGCGGTGCAGTTCCTGCTGATGGCCATCCCCGCCAACCGCGAGCTTGGTCCCCGCTACACCGCCGGCCCGCGCGATACCGATCCGCCGCGCCCCCTCTCGGCCCCCGCCGGTCGGCTGAAGCGCGCGATGGAAAACCACTTCGAGGCCCTGATCCTCTTTACCCTCGCTGTCGTCGTCGTCAGCCTCGGCCACCGCGGCAGCGGCTTCACGGCCGCCTGCGCCTGGGCCTATCTCGGCGCCCGCATCCTCTATGTCCCGGCCTACGCCTTCGGTTGGGCGCCCTGGCGCTCGGCGATCTGGTCGGTCGGGTTCTTCGCATCCGTGGCGATGATCCTCGCCGCGCTTCTCTAGGCCATGTTTTCGCATTGGCCCAAATATCCTCGGGGGGTCCGGGGGGCAGACAGCCCCCCGGCCACCGCAACGAAAGGAAAGCCCGATGGCCAACTTTGATGTGATCGTGATCGGCAGCGGCCCCGGCGGCTACGTCTGCGCGATCCGCGCCGCCCAGCTCGGGTTGAAAACCGCCTGCGTCGAGGGGCGCGAGACGCTGGGGGGCACCTGCCTCAACATCGGCTGCATCCCGTCCAAGGCGCTCTTGCACGCCAGCCACATGCTGCACGAGGCGGAAACCAACTTCGCCGCCATGGGGCTGACGGGCAAATCGCCCACCGTCGATTGGGCGCAGATGCAGGCCTACAAGGACGACGTCGTCGCGACCAACACCAAGGGGGTCGAATTCCTGTTCAAGAAGAACAAGATCACCCGCATCACCGGCTGGGCCTCGATCCCCGCGCCCGGTCAGGTGAAGGTCGGCGACGAGGTTCACACCGCCAAACACATCGTCATCGCCACCGGGTCCGAGCCGTCATCGCTGCCCGGCGTCACGGTGGATGAGGTGACGGTGGTCACCTCCACCGGCGCGCTCGCGCTGCCGAAGATCCCGAACACGATGGTTGTCATCGGCGGCGGTGTCATCGGGCTGGAGCTTGGCTCGGTCTACGCCCGCCTCGGCACCGCCGTGACCGTGGTCGAATACCTCGATGCGCTGATCCCCGGCGCCGATGCCGAGGTCGCGCGCACCTTCCAGCGGCTGTTGAAGAAACAGGGCATGGTGTTCATCACCGGCGCCGCCGTGCAGGGGGTCGAAGTGACCGGGGGCAAGGCCAGGGTCAGCTACAAGATGCGCAAGGATGGCACCGAGGCCACGCTGGAAGCCGAGACCGTGCTGGTCGCCACTGGCCGCCGCCCCTTCACCAAAGGGCTGGGGCTGGAGGAACTGGGCGTGAAACTGACCGCCCGCGGCCAGATCGAGACCGATGCGCAATGGCGCACCAACATCCCCGGCCTCTATGCCATCGGCGATGCCATTCCCGGCCCGATGCTGGCCCACAAGGCCGAGGACGAGGGCATGGCGGTGGCCGAGGTCATCGCGGGCCAGCACGGCCATGTGAACTATGGCGTGATCCCCGGTGTGATCTACACCTGGCCCGAGGTCGCCTCGGTCGGCGAAACCGAGGAAAGCCTGAAAGCTGCGGGCCGCGCCTTCAAGGTGGGCAAGTTCAGCTTCATGGGCAACGGCCGCGCCAAGGCCACTTTCTCGGGCGACGGCTTCGTGAAGATCCTCGCCGACACGGCAACCGACCGCATCCTCGGCGCCCACATCATCGGCCCCTCGGCGGGTGATCTGATCCACGAGGTCTGCGTTGCGATGGAATTCGGCGCCGCGGCCGAAGACCTCGCCCGCACCTGCCACGCCCACCCGACCTATTCCGAAGCGGTGCGCGAGGCCGCGCTGGCCTGCGGCGACGGCGCGATTCACGCCTGAGCGGGGTCTGGATCGCAGGGCCGCGCAAGGCGGGGCCGACCGATCTGACCGCGATCGGCCGATGCGGTTTTGCATCAGTGGGTGCGGCCCTGCGCGTGCGGTCGGCCGCTGCGTTGACGCAGGTAACGAATGTGTTAACTCTTGGTGAAGGGCGGTGAAAAGGCTTTCTTGAGAGCCGCGTTGGCCCGCTCGGTTGTGTGCGGAAAAGGAGTTTGAGGATGAAGATCGGAATTTCAGGCGTCGTATTCTCCGTGTTCGTGGCAGCGTCCGGTGTCGCGCAGGCAGGACCGACGGCAACGCCCTATAACTGGTCAGGTGTCTACGTCGGCGGTGGGGTCGCCACGACGCTTGCGCATGACCATATCTATGATGAACAACTCGGAACGGGCGACAACGACTACATCGACCATTTCAAGATGCGTGGCGGGTCGCTTTCCCTCTACAGCGGATACAACGTCCAGAACGGTCCCTGGGTCTACGGCGCGGAAGCCAATCTGCAATTTCCGGGCGCCAAAGGCGACAATGCCGCTTGGCCGTTCGGCACCGACATGACCGCCCGCATCAAGAACGTCGGATCGGTAAGTGGTCGGCTCGGCTATGCGGTCGGCGCCAACCTGTTCTACGGAACCCTCGGCGTGGCGTTCGGGCAGATCGAGACGCACTATTACGACACTGCGGGCGGGGGCGAGTCCGCCGCGCCGGCCGTGGTCGGCCCGGGCACGGTCGAGGATATCGGCAAGCACGTTCGCGCCGGTCTGGCGGTCGGAATTGGCATCGAGCATGCCTTCAACGAGCACTGGTCCGCCCGGGCGGAATATCGCTTCATCAAGTTCGGGCGTGTCACGGATGCGACGCTCAATACCGATTTTGACTGGAAGGAACACAACAACATCGTTTCCCAGACCGTGATGATCGGCGCGACCTACAAGTTCTGATCCCTCCGTTCCGGCGGGCCCCGGGTGACCTTATCCGGGGCCGTGCCGCAGCCTACCGCCCGACGCCCACATACGCGGTGAACCCGGCCTTCTTTGCGTCCTTGGCCGAGTAGATGTTGCGCAGATCCGCCATCCTCGGCACCGCCATCTTCTTCGCCATCCGCGCCAGATCCAGCGCGCGAAACTCGTTCCACTCGGTCAGGATCACCAGCACGTGCGCGCCCTGCGCCGCGTGATAGGCGTCGTCCGACCACTTCACCCCCGGCAGCAGCGCCTCGCCTTCCTTGCGGCCCTGCGGATCGACCACCTTGACCTTGGCGCCGTTGCCGACCAGCGCCGGAATGATCGTGAGGCTTGGCGCCTCGCGCATGTCGTCGGTGTTGGGCTTGAAGGTCACCCCCAGCACGGCGATGGTCTTGCCGTTCACCGTCCCGTCGCACAGATCGACGATGCGGTCGATCATCCGCCGCTTGATCTCTTCGTTCACCTTGATCACCGCCTCGGTGATCTGCATCGGTACCGCATGATCCTGCCCGATGCGCGCCAACGCCCGCGTGTCCTTCGGGAAGCAAGACCCGCCATAGCCCGGCCCGGCGTGCAGGAACTTGTTGCCGATCCGGCCGTCCAGCCCCATCCCCCGCGCCACATCCTTCACATCCGCGCCGACCTTCTCGCACAGCGCGGCGATCTCGTTGATGAAGGTGATCTTGGTGGCAAGGAAGGCGTTCGCCGCGTACTTGATCATCTCGGCCGACTCGAGATCGGTGAAGACGATCGGAAACTCGCGCAGGAACAGCGGGCGGTAGACGTCCGACATCACCTCTTTCGCGCGTTCGGTCTGCACCCCCACCACCACCCGGTCGGGCCGCATGAAATCGTCGATCGCCGCGCCCTCGCGCAGGAATTCCGGGTTGGAGGCGACGTCGAACACGGCCTCCGGCCGCGCCTTGCGGATCACGCGCGCGACCTGCTTGTTGGTGCCCACCGGCACCGTCGATTTCGTCACGATCACCGCATAGCCCGTCAGCGCCGCCGCGATCTCTTCCGCCGCCGCCATCACATAGGTCAGATCGGCGTGCCCGTCGCCGCGCCGCGTCGGGGTGCCCACCGCGATGAAGACCGCCTCCGCCCCGTCCACCGCCGCCTTGAGGTCGGTGGTGAAGGCCAGCCGCCCGGCCGCAACGTTCCGCGCCATCACCTCGTCAAGGCCGGGCTCGTAGATCGGAAGCTTGCCCGCCTCCAGCATCTCGATCTTGCGCGGGTCCTTGTCGACACAGACCACATCATGCCCGAAGTCCGAGAAGCACACCCCGGACACAAGGCCGACATAGCCCGTGCCGATCATCGCGATTTTCATATGTTTCCCTCGAAGCTGCCCCAGATTTTCCTTCAACCGATGCGAGAACGTGGGCATTGTGTCAATGCGGCCCACCGAAATGGTTGCCGATGGGTGCGGTTGGCCCACACCTTCAGGGATCGCGGCGATTCCGTCCGGGCGCGCTGAAAGAGGGAGACAGAGCCGTGTCGATGATGCGTTACAATTTCGGGGCGCTATTCGTGGCTGCTCTGATCCTTGGTGCGGGGACCAGTGCGATGGCCTGCTCGCAATCGCCGCTTCAGGGGCTGGATGCGCAGGTCAAACCCGGCGCCGGGTTTGATCAGCGGTTGCTGGACACCGCCATTCGCGCCCGAGTGAACCTCGAGCGCTGCAAGGTCGGCCTGGGCCCGCTGGCACCCGCTGACGGGGTGCGGCAAGTGGCCTTTGTCCACAGCGAATGGATGGCGCAGACCGGCCAGCTCTCGCACGACGGCGGCCCGGCGGGGCAGGCCAGCGTGTTCGCTCGGCTGTCGGGCACCGGGGTTCCGATGTCGTCCGGGGCCGAGAACATCGCGACGGCGCATGTTTACCGGGTGGATGGCATCGAGTTCCAGACCGGCAAGGGCAAGTGCGACCTTCGCGATGCCAGCGGCCGCGTGATCACGATGCACAGCTATGGCAGCCTCGCCGCCGAGGTGGTGGCAAACTGGATGGCCTCGCCGGGCCACCGGCAGAACATCCTTGATCCGCAGGTCCGGTTCACCGGCGCGGCGGCGGCCTTCGCCGACGAAGCCCCGGTGTGCGGGATATTCTACGTCACACAGGATTTCGTGGGCTGACCCTCAGGCGCCGTAATAGTCGCGGTACCAGGCGACGAAGCGGCGCACGCCGTCGCGGATGTCGGTGCGGGGCAGGGGGCCCACCAGCGCCTCGATCAGCCCGGTCGCGGCCCAGGTCGCGGGCACGTCGCCCGGCTGCATCGGAAGGTATTGCCGGATCGCCTCCCGCCCGGTCGCGGCCTCGATCGCCTCGACGAAGTCCAGCAGCTTGACCGGCGCGCCGTTGCCGATGTTCACTACCCGCCACGGCGCCACCGGCGACAGGCTGTCGCCCGCGACCGGCGCCCCCGCCACCGGCGCGGCCTCGATCAGCCGCCGGATGCCCTCGACCAGATCGTCGACGTAGGTGAAGTCGCGCAGCATGTCGCCGTGGTTGTAGATCTCGATCGGGTCACCGGCCAGGGTCGCCCTAGTGAACTTGAACAGCGCCATGTCGGGCCGCCCCCAGGGCCCGTAGACCGTGAAGAAGCGGAACATCGTCGTCGGCAGGCCATAGAGATGCGCGTAGGAATGCGCCATCGCCTCGCCCGCCTTCTTGGTGGCGGCATAGAACGACATCTGCGTATCCGCCTTGTCGGTCTCGGCATAGGGCATCGCCGTGTTCGCCCCGTAGACGGACGAGGTCGAGGCGATCAGCAGATGCTGCGGCGGATGCGCCCGCGCCGCCTCCAGCACCTCGAAGGTGCCGATCAGGTTCGCCTCGACATAGGTTCGCGGCGAGTCGATCGAATGGCGCACCCCCGCTTGCGCGGCGAGGTGAACGATGACGTCGGGCTTCAGGTCGGCGACCAGTCCGATCACGCGCCCCGGCGCCTCCAGCAGCCCCTCCACCGCCGTAAAGCCGGGCGACTGGCTCAGCATCGCATGGCGGCGCTGTTTCAGGGTCACGTCATAATAGGCCGTCATCCCGTCCAGCCCGACCACCGTGAAGCCGTCCGCCAGCAGCCGGTGGCACAGGTGATAGCCGATGAACCCGGCCGATCCGGTGACGAGGGCTGTGCGGGCCATGCGGCAAACCTTTCCTGAAACGCGCCGCCACCTTAGGGGCGCCCCCCGCGCGGTCAAGCCCGGCGCCCTGCTTTCATCTTGGCCCAAATATCCCCGCCGGAGGCATCCGGCATCGGCTATGGGAGCCTCCGGCGGGGATATTTCTCGCCAAGATGAAAGGGATCAGAAGCGCGAAGGCAGAACCGCGTCGAACCCTTCCGGCGCCCGACCCTCGATCCAGCCTTCGATCAGCGCCGCCGTGATCGGCGCCAGCGTCAGCCCGATGTGGCCGTGCCCGAAGGCCAGCAGCACCTCGGCCCCGCCCCCTGACGGGCCGATCACCGGCAGCGAATCCGGGATCGAAGGGCGAAAGCCCATCCAGGTGCGCGAGGGTTCGGGCAGGTCGGGGAAGATCGCACGGGCGCCTTCTTCCAGCATCGCCAGCCGGTGGGCCGAGGGCGGCGCGGTCAGGCCGCCCAGTTCCACCGTGCCGGCCACCCTGAGCCGCCCCTCCATCGGGCAAAGGTAGAAGCCGCGCGCCGTGGGGCAGGCGGGGCGGGTCAGGCGCGGCGCAGCCATGTCGTATTCCAGATGATAGCCGCGCTCGGTGTCCAAGGGCACCCGGTCGCCTGCCTGCCGGGCAAGGTCGCGCGAATGGGCGCCTGCGGCGATCACCACGCGACGGGCGTGCAGGTGGAACGCGCCGCCCGGGCCGGTGCCTTCCAGCACCACGCCATCGACCTGTCGCGTCAGCCGCTCGGCCTTCGCCTGCAGGAGGCCCGCGCCCGCGCTTCGGGCCGCCTGCGCCAGCGCCGCCATCATGCGGCCGGGATCGCTGAGGAACACCGCCCTGGGGAAGAACGCGGCCCCGCCCTCCATCTCGGGCAGGCCCGGTTCCATCTGTCGCAACTCGTCGGGGCCGATCAGGTCCACCGTCACGCCAAGGCCGCGCCGCAGCGCCATCTCGGCCCCCGCGCGGCCAAAGGCGTTTCGCGTCTCGTAAAGGTAAAGGCAGCCGCGCGGTTGCAGGATCTCCATTGCACCGATCCCGGCCGCAAGCTCGATCCAGCGCGGGCCGGCATCGGCCAGCAGCGCCGCCAGCGCGGTCGCGTTCCGCATCATTGCCCCCGGCAGCGACTGCCGGGCGAAGCGTAAAAGCCAAGGCGCCAGCGACAGCAGCGCCGCGCGCCGGATCGACAGGGGCGAGGTCCGGTCGAACAGCAGCGAGGGCAGGTTGCGCAGCACATCGGGCGTGCCGACCGGCATCACCGCGTAATCCGCGATGGTGCCGGCGTTGCCCCAGGACGCGCCCGAGCCGGGCACCGCCGGGTCGAGCAGCAGCACCTCATGCCCCGCCGCGGCCAGACGGTGCGCGATGGTCAACCCCACCACGCCCGCGCCGACCACGGCAATCTCGGCCGACAGATGCTGCGTCATGCCCCCCGACGTGCCCTTACATGCAGGCGTCGAACAGCGCGCGGGTATTCTCGCGCGTCATCGGCACCGGGTTGCCGCCGCAGGACGGGTCTTCCAGCGCCATCTCGGTCAGCTCGTCAAGGCGGGCAAATTCCACCCCCATCGCGCTGAGGTTGGCAGGGATGTTCAGCTTGGCGCGCAGTTCCATGATTTCGGCATGGAAGCCGTCAAAGCCGCCGTCGATCCCAAGATAGGCCGCCGCGCGTTCGATGCGCTCTTCGATGGCCGCGCGGTTGAACTCCAGCACCATCGGCATCACCACCGCATTCGTCGTGCCGTGGTGGGTGCCGTAGACCGCGCCGATCGGGTGCGACAGCGCGTGGATCGCGCCCAGACCCTTCTGGAACGCCACCGCGCCCATCGCCGCCGCGCTCATCATGTTCGCCCGCGCCTCAAGGTCGTTCGGGTCGGCGTAGACCTTCGGCAGGTTCTCGAACACCAGCCGCATGCCTTCCAGCGCAATGCCCTGCGACATCGGGTGATAGAACGGCGAGCAATAGGCCTCCAGACAATGCGCCAGCGCATCCATGCCGGTGCCCGCCGTGATGAACTTCGGCATCCCCACCGTCAGTTCCGGGTCGCAGATCGTGATCGCGGGCATCAGCTTGGGGTGGAAGATGATCTTCTTCTTGTGGGTGACCGAGTTTGTCAGCACCCCGGCGCGGCCGACTTCGGACCCCGTGCCCGCCGTGGTCGGCACCGCCACGATCGGCGCGATCTTCGAGGCGTCCGCCCGTTTGTACCAGTCGCCGACATCTTCCAGATCCCAGACCGAAACCGTCTGCGCATGCATCAGCGCGATCATCTTGCCGAGGTCGAGAGCCGAGCCGCCGCCGAAACAGATCACGCCGTCATGGCCGCCCGCGTTGTAGACCGCGATCCCGGCGGCCATGTTGCCCTCGTTCGGGTTCGGATCAACTTCGGAGAACATGGCGCGGCCAAGGCCGCCTTCCTCCATCAGGTCAAGTGCTCGCTTGGTGATCGGCAGGCTCGCCAGCGCCTTGTCGGTGACCAAGAGCGGCTTGGTCAGCCCGGCCTGCTTGCACAGATGCGCGAGTTCCTGAATCCGGCCGGGGCCGAACTTGATCAGCGTCGGATAGGACCAGTTCGCGGTGGGAACATTGCTCATTTCGTCACCTTCTTCAGATGGTAGGATTTCGGCCTTGTGACCGCGTAATAGCCCAGAACGGACAGCGATCCGCCCCGGCCGGTGTCCTTGCAGCCCGTCCAGCACAGCGCCGGATCGAGGTAGTCGCAGCGGTTCATGAAGATGGTGCCGGTTTCCACCTGCGCGCCGATCCGCGCCGCCCGCTCGGCGTCCTGGGTCCAGAGCGAGGCGGTCAGCCCGTAGGGCGAGTCATTCATCACCGCCACCGCTTCGTCATCGTCCTTGACGGACATGATGCCGACCACCGGGCCAAAGCTTTCCTCGCGCATCACGCGCATCTCGTGGTTCACGTTCACCAGAATCTGCGGTGCAAGGTAGGCGCCGCCGTCATCGGCCGGAAACAGTGCGGGGTCGATCAGCGGCTTGGCGCCATCGGCGATGGCATCGGCGATCTGGCTGCGCACGACATGGGCAAAACGCACGTTCGCCATCGGCCCCAGCGTGGTTTCCGGGTCGAATGGATTGCCCAGTTTCAGCGTCTTGACCCAGGCCACCGCCTTTTCGACGAAGGCATGGAAAAGCGAATGGTGCACATAGATGCGCTCGATCCCGCAGCAGCACTGGCCCGCGTTGAACATCGCGCCGTCCATCAGGCTGTCGACCGCCGCATCCAGATCGGCGTCGTCCATCACATAGCCCGGATCCTTGCCGCCCAGTTCCAGCCCGAGCCCGGTGAAGGTGCCCGCCGCCGCGCGCTCGATATTGGCGCCCCCCGCGACCGAGCCGGTGAAGTTGATGAAGTTGAACGCCCGCGCGCCGATCAGCGCCTCGGTTGTCGCGTGGTCCATCACGACGTTCTGGAACACGTCATAAGGCACGCCACCCGCGTGCATCGCCTCGGCCAGCCGTTCACCCACCAGCAGCGTCTGGCTGGAGTGCTTCAGCATCACGCTGTTGCCCGCGATCAGCGCCGGGATGATGGTGTTGATCGCGGTCAGGTAGGGATAGTTCCACGGCGCCATCACGAAAACGACGCCGACCGGTTCACGGACAATCCGCCGCTCGAACCGGTCCGAGGCTTCCACCACCATCGGCGCCAGCGCGGTTTCGGCGATCTGGGCCATGTAGGTCGCGCGCTCGTTGACGCCGCCGAACTCGCCGCCAAAGCGGGTCGGGCGGCCCATCTGCCAGGCCAGTTCCTCGACCACCTTGTCCTTCATCGCGTTCAGCGCGGCGATGCCCGCCTGCACCTTTGCGATGCGCTCGGCCAGCGGCAGCGCGGCCCAGTGCTTCTGTGCGGCGCGCGCGTTGGCCACAGCCTCTTCGGCCATCGCCAGCGGCAGCACAGGACGCTCGGCATAGACCCGCCCGTCTATGGGCGAGATGCATTGGATCGTCTTCGTCATGTCATCCTCTTCGTACGCACCGATCGGGCGCGTTTTTCACTATCCGGCATCGCCTCGCGGCAGACCATGATCTGCAGCAAGGCGGGTGTCACGACCGTTCCAGCCCGCGCTGCACTTCCCAGTCGGTCACGACGCGGTTCTGTTCCTCGATCTCCCACGTCGCGGCGCGGGTGTAGTGGTCCACCACCCCGTCGCCAAAGGCCGCGCGCAGCATCTTCGACCCGCTCAGCTTGGCGGCCGCCTCGCCCAGCGACTTCGGAATCTCGCGCACGTTGCCCGCGTGGTAGACATCGCCAGAGGCGACCGGCTCCAGCGCCAGCTTCTTCTCGATCCCGTCCAGCCCGGCGGCAAGCTGCGCCGCCAGCGCAAGATAGGGGTTCAGGTCGGCGCCGCCGATGCGGCATTCGATCCTTATCGCCTTGGTGCCCTCGCCGCAGATGCGGAATCCCGCGGTGCGGTTGTCAAGGCTCCAGACCGCCTTGGTCGGCGCGAACATCCCCACCACGAACCGCTTGTAGCTGTTGACGTAGGGCGCGAGGAAATAGGTGATCTCCTCGGCATGGGTCAGCAAGCCCGCAAGGTAGTGTTTCATCACGTCCGACATGCCGTTCTCGGCGGTCTTGTCGAGGAAGGCGGGCTGGTCGCCCTGCCACAGCGACTGATGCACATGGGCCGACGATCCGGCGCGGCGGTGGTCGTATTTCGCCATGAAGGTGACGGACCGGCCCTTCTGGAACGCGATCTCCTTCACGCCGTTCTTGATGATCGCGTGGTTGTCGGCCGCATCCAGCGCGTCGGAATACTTCGCGTTAACCTCTTCCTGCCCCGCCTCGGCCTCGCCTTTCGAGCATTCGATCGGGATGCCCGCGCCGTAAAGGCCGTTGCGGACGGCGCGCATCACGTCTTCTTCCTTGGTGGTTCCGAACACCGAATAGTCGATGTTGTAGCCGCCCCAGGTCTTGGGGTCGCGGTAGTTCGCGTCGCGCAGCTCGGCATAGGACTGCTCGAACAGGAAGAACTCCAGTTCCGTCGCCATCATCG
>NZ_CBAICG010000030.1:0-40120 GCF_964715405.1 Solirhodobacter sp.
TGCTGCCCATCGTCACCAAGACGGAAGCCGAAGGCGTGGCGCTGGCCGCGCAGCACGTTGACCGGCTCGCCATCATGTCAGCCGACGAAGCTTCGCATTGGGATGCGCTGCACGCGGGCTGGACGGTCGAGCGCGTCAACCACTCGGTGTGCTACTCGGACGACGGCAAGAACACGAACCTTGTCGAGTCGTGTTTCTCGCGCCTGCGCCGCATGGTGCGTGGCCAGCACCACCACGTCAGCCCGCAGTACCTGCACCAGTACGCGAACCATGCCGCGTGGCTGGAGGATCACCGCCGCGAAAGCAACGGCGCGCTGGCGATGGGGCTTGTCGAGAACGCGATGGGATCGCGGGTCAGCCGGACGTGGAAGGGCTACTGGCAGCGCGCGGCTTGAGGTATCCAGATACCTATGATAGAGTGAGGTATCAGGATACCTTACGACCTGTTTGGTGTTTCCTCATAGTAACCACAAGCCTCGCACTCCCAACCATCGAATTTTTCATGGTTATTTGCGATAGCTGATATAAGGGGAGTCTTTTTTCCTTGTTGCAAAAAACACGCAGGGCATTCATTTTCAAGATGAAGTGCGGCCTCTACGCGCGAAAGTTGTTTATCTATTTCCGAAAGTTCTGCCGCTTCCATATTTACAATCTGTTGCGATTTTGGGCTTTTCTCCAAATAGGATTCATAAACTTTCTTCTTTCTATTCTGGAGTTGCTGTTGCTTGTTTTCAATGTAGCTTCTGCTCTCCGCGCTCATTTTCGCCCCCTCCCGCCTAAGCAAGACTAGAGCCTGACGAGCGAACGCCGATTCTACAAGCGCACCAGCCCCCACACCCTCCCCTCTCGCACCACAAGCCCCTCAAACTTCATCTTGGTCAGCGCGTTCCACGTGCGCTTCAGCGCCTCGTCTGGCGTGATCTCTGGACGTGAGGCTGATACGTGCGCCGCAACCTCTGGTGCCGTCTTGGGGCCATCCCTGAGCGCCACGAAGATGATCCGGCGCATTACCCCCTGCCGCGCGTGATCCGGCTTCCGCGCGATCATGGCGCGCTTGAACTCCACGCCCCTGATCCGCATCAACGCCTCGACATGCTCCAGCCCATCACCGCCATTCCTGATCAGGTTCCGGCGCAGGTTCTGCAACGCACTGTCTATCGTCTTGTCCAACATGCGGAAAGACTAGCGGAGTCAGTGCGTTAGGTGTAGGTTTCAGGTGGTGCGTTTGATACATAACTCCGAAAATATCCCGGGGGGTGAGGCCCGCGAGGGCCGAGGGGGGCAGCGCCCCCTACACCGCCACCGCCAGGCACTCCGGCAACAGCCGCTCGACGTCCTCGCGGCGGCAGAGCTGCGTGGCCTCGGTCGTTACCGCCGACGAGGCCGCCGCATTGCCCTGGCGCAGCGCCGCCTCCAGCGTTTCGCCGCGCGCAATGGCCAGCGTGAAGGCGCCCACGAAGCTGTCGCCCGCGCCGACCTTGCTGACCACCTCGACCTTGGCCGAGCGGGCATGGAGGCGCCCCTCGCGCGAGGCGAGCACGGCACCATCGGCGCCGCGCGCGAGGATCACCACATCCGCCACGCCGCGCCCCACCAGTTCCTCGGCAAAGGCCGCGCTTTCGGGAATCGTGCGCAGCGGATAGCCCGCCAGCTCGGCCGCTTCCTCGTCATCCATGCGCAAAAGCCAAGGCGCCGCCCCGGCGCCGCGCGCCAGTTCGCGCAGCGGCGCGCCCGAGGTATCGACGATCAGACGGGCCCGCCCTTCCAGCCGGGCGGCGACGCGGGCGGGAAAGTTTTCCGGCACGCCCGGCGGCTGGCTGCCGCTGAGCACCACCAGCCCGCCCTCGCGCACCGCGCCCGCGATCGAGGCGAGCGCGTGGGAAACATCGGTCGGGTGCCACTCCGGCCCCGGCAGGACAAAGCGGTACTGCGCACCCGTCGCGCGGTCGATCACGGCCAGGCTCTGGCGCGTTTCGCCCGGACCCTGCAGCGCGACGGTGCCGATCCCCTGGGTGTTCAGAAGCGTGATCAGCCGCTCGCCGGTCGGCCCGCCGACGGCAACCAGCGCGCGGCTCGCCCCGCCCAGCAAGGCGATGGCGCGCGACACGTTGGTGCCGCCGCCGCCCGGATCGACGGCGGGCGCGGCACAGCGCAGCTTGGGGCCGGGCACCACGCTGGCGACCGAGGTCGACAGGTCGATGGTGGGGTTGAGGGTGACGGTCAGGATGTCCAGCACGGGCACGCTCTCCTTCGGGCCCGCACAACGTCACCGATTCCCGGCCGTCGCGCAACGGGGCGCCCGGATATTTCTGCGCCGCGGCGCAGCCTGCCCGCGGCAGCGCCGCCCGGCGGGGCTCGATGCCCCGGCGGGCGGGCGCTACTCTGCCGCCACCCGCCGCGCGGCCAGCAGCAGCTTCAAATAGCGCCCGGTGTGGCTGCGGTCGCAGGCCGCCACCTCTTCCGGCGTGCCCGCCGCGACGATCTCGCCGCCGCCGTCGCCGCCCTCGGGGCCGATGTCGATGATCCAGTCCGCGGTCTTGATGACGTCGAGGTTGTGCTCGATCACCAGCACGGTGTTGCCCTGCTCGACCAGTTCATGCAGCACCTCCAGCAGCTTGCGCACATCCTCGAAATGCAGCCCGGTGGTCGGCTCGTCGAGGATATAGAGCGTCCGCCCGGTCGCCCGGCGGCTGAGTTCCTTCGACAGCTTCACCCGCTGCGCCTCGCCGCCCGACAGCGTGGTGGCCTGCTGGCCGACCTTGATGTAGCCAAGGCCGACCTGCACCAGCGCGTCCATCTTCTCGCGGATCGCGGGCACCGCCTGAAAGAAGCTCTGGGCATCCTCCACCGTCATGTCGAGCACGTCGGAAATGCTCTTGCCCTTGAACTTCACTTCCAGCGTCTCGCGGTTGTAGCGGTGGCCCTTGCAGGTCTCGCAGGTGACATAGACGTCGGGCAGGAAGTTCATCTCGATCTTCAGCACGCCGTCGCCCTGACAGGCCTCGCAGCGCCCGCCCTTCACGTTGAAGCTGAAGCGGCCGGGCTTGTAGCCGCGCGCCTTCGCCTCGGGCAGGCCGGCGAACCAGTCGCGGATCGGGCCGAAGGCGCCGGTATAGGTGGCCGGGTTGCTGCGCGGGGTGCGGCCGATGGCGCGCTGGTCGATGTCGATCACCTTGTCGAGATGCTCGAAGCCCTTGATCGTTTCGCAGGGCGCCGGGGTTTCGCGCGCGCCGTTCAGCCGGATCGCGGCGGTCTTGTAAAGCGTCTCGACCGTCAACGTGGACTTGCCGCCGCCCGACACGCCGGTGACGCAGACGAATTTTCCCAGCGGGAATTCGGCCGTCATGTCTTTCAGGTTGTTGCCGGTCGCCTTCACCACCACCAGCTTCTTGCCGTTGCCCTTGCGGCGCGACTTCGGCACCGCAATCTCGCGCGTGCCGGAAAGGTATTGCCCGGTCAGGCTGGCGGGATCGGCGGCCACCTCTTCCGGCGTGCCGTGGCTGATCACCCGGCCACCATGCACGCCCGCGCCGGGGCCGAAGTCGAAGACGTAATCGGCGGAGCGGATCGCGTCTTCGTCATGTTCCACCACCAGCACGGTGTTACCCTGATCGCGCAGGTTCTTCAGCGTGGTCAGCAGGCGGTCGTTGTCGCGCTGGTGCAACCCGATCGAGGGTTCGTCGAGCACATAAAGCACCCCCGTCAGCCCGCTGCCGATCTGGCTCGCCAGCCGGATGCGCTGGCTTTCGCCGCCCGACAGGGTGCCCGCGTTGCGGCTGAGCGTCAGGTATTCCAGCCCGACGTTGTTGAGAAACCCCAGCCGCTCGCGGATTTCCTTCAGGATGGCGCGGCCGATCTCGTTCTTCTGCTTGGTCAGCGACGCCGGCACGCTTTCGACCCAGGCGAAGGACTCCTTGATCGACATCTCGACCACCTGCCCCGCGTGCAAGCCGCCGATCTTCACCGCCAGCGCCTCGGGTTTCAGCCGGTAGCCGTGGCAGGTGCCGCAGGCGCGGGTGTTCTGATAGCGCTCGAACTCCTCGCGGACCCAGGCGCTGTCGGTTTCCTTGTAGCGGCGTGCCATGTTCGGGATCACGCCCTCGAACACGCGCGACACGGTGTAGACCCGGCCGCCCTCGTCATAGCGGAACTCGATCTCCTGCTCGCCCGAGCCGTGCAGGAAGACCTGTTGCACCGCCTCGGGCAGGTCTTTCCAGGCTTTGCGCTTGTCGAACCCGTAATGCTTGGCGATCGCGTCGATGGTCTGGGTGAAATAGGGGCTCTTGCCCTTGCGCCAGGGCGCGATGGCGCCATTGGCCAGCGTCAGGGCGGCGTCGGGCACCACGAGGCGTTCGTCGAAAAAAAGTTCCACCCCCAGCCCGTCGCAGGCCGGGCAGGCGCCATAGGGCGCGTTGAAGGAGAAGAGCCGCGGCTCGATCTCGGCGATTGTGAAACCGCTGACCGGGCAGGCGAATTTCTCGCTGAAGGTGATCCGCTCGGGCTCGCCCTCGCCGTCGCCCGGCGCGGTTTCCAGCACGGCGATGCCGTCGGCGTGGTCGAGCGCGGTGCGAAGCGAGTCCGCCAGCCGCATCTCCAGCCCCTCGCGCACCACAATGCGGTCCACCACCACGTCGATGTCATGGCGCAGCTTCTTGTCCAGCGTCGGCGGCTCGTCGAGTTCGTAGAACGCGCCGTTGACCTTGACGCGCTGAAAGCCCGCCTTGCGCAACTCCAGGAATTCCTTGCGGTATTCGCCCTTGCGGTCGCGGATGATCGGGGCCAGCAGATAGGCCCGCGTGCCTTCGGGCAGCGCCATGATGCGGTCGACCATGTCCTGCACCTGCTGCGCCTCGATCGGCAGACCGGTTGCCGGGCTGTAGGGCGTGCCGACGCGGGCGAACAAGAGCCGCATGTAGTCGTAGATTTCCGTCACCGTCCCGACGGTAGAGCGCGGGTTCTTCGAGGTCGTCTTCTGCTCGATGGAAATCGCGGGGGACAGGCCCGAGATATGGTCCACATCCGGCTTTTGCATCATGTCGAGGAACTGGCGCGCATAGGCGCTCAGCGACTCGACATAGCGGCGCTGGCCCTCGGCATAGATCGTGTCGAACGCCAGCGACGACTTGCCCGACCCCGACAGCCCGGTGATCACCACCAGCTTGTCACGCGGGATGTTGACGTCGATGTTCTTTAGGTTGTGCTCGCGCGCGCCGCGCACCTCGATGAACTTCTGCTCGGCCATCGCCAGCCCCCCGGTTTCGATCCGGACACACATAGGCGAGCGGCGCTGAGTCTCCAACCCAAAAGCATGAACTTAAGGTGAACAGGCGACGGAATGCCCGGAATTCAAGTGAAAGACCGGGCCGCCGGGGCGGGCAGCCGTGGCGGGTCGATCACACATTCGAGAAGCTGCATGTTATTTCACCCGGATCGCTCCGCCCGCCCTTGCGCCCGCTGCCGCCCTGTCCAATTGTAGGGGCAACCTGTCACCGCCTGCCTGACAAAAGGGACCGCCCATGTTCAACTTCCTGAAACCCTCCGCCGGTCCGCGCGTCGAGCGCATTTCGCCGACCGACGCCGTCGCCCGCGCCCAGAAGGGCGAACTGGTGGTGATCGACGTGCGCGACATCAACGAGTTGCGCGCCTCGGGCAAGGCCAAGGGGGCGCTGCACATCCCGCTGATGCTGCTGAAAACCAAGGCCGACCCGAAAAGCGACGAGCTTGCCACGGGGCTGTCGGTTGACAAGCCGGTGGCGCTGTACTGCGCCTCGGGGGCACGGTCGCAGGCGGCGGGCAAGATGATGCTGCAACTCGGCTATACCCAGGTCTACAACATCGGCGGTCTTGGCGACTGGCGCGCCGGTGGCGGGCTGGTGAATCCGGCCTGAGATCAGGCGCGGCGGCGGCGCAGGGCCATCCAGCCATGCGCCGCGATGCCGCATAAACACAGCGGCGCCGCGAACCAGAACACGCCGCCGATGCCGCCCGCCGCGATCATCGCCGCCAGGATCGGCGTGCCGCTCGCGGTGCCCAGATTGCCAAGCTGCGCCATCGCGCCCGAGGCCCGCGCCCGATCCTCGGCGGTGGCGTTCAGTTGCGGGATCGAGGCGAAGCTGGCGCCCTGCACCAGCCCCAGCGCGGCGCCGAGCGCGAGTGTCGCTGCAAAGCCCGCGGACGTGCCCCAGAACGGCACCATCGCCGCCACCGCCACCAGGCCCAGCGCAAACCCCGCCTGCACCAGCCGCACGGCGGGCATGTGCCGCAACAGCCAGACCCCCAGCGTCAGCGAGGCGGCGATGCTGACCAGCGGCATCGCCACCGCGATCCGCGCGCGCTCAGGCCCGGCCAGTGGCGGCAGCAGCGTCAGCACCGCGACGTAGGTCAGCGTGTAGAACACGAACCCCAGCGCGGGCGCCGCGATGCGGGGCGAGCGGTAGATCGCCCCGTGCAGCGCGGGCAGGTCGGCCAGCCGCAGCGGCGCCGTGGTGCTGCGCGGATCGGTCGGCAGCATCGCCCACAGCAGCAGCGCGAACCCCGCCATCCAGACGGCATGGCCAAGAAACAGGCCCGGCACGCCGAAGGCCGCCACCAGCGGCGGCGCGATCAGGGCAATCAGCGCGAAAGACACGCCGAAGAAGCTGGCCCACAGCGACATCGCCAGCCCCTGCCAGCGCGGCGCGGCGGTCTGCGCGATCAGCACTGGCCCGGCCACCACGACGGCCAGTTGCGACACGCCCTCCAGTGCGCGCAGGGTCATCATGGCGGGATAGGACGGCAAGAACGCCTCGGCCGCCGACAGCGCAGCGCCAAGGGCGAGGCCGCCGACCAGCACCCGCCTGAGCCCGGTGCGCTGCACCACCAGCCCGGCGGTGGTGCCGAACGCCAGCCCGACCAGACCCACGACCGAAACCATGAAGCCCATGCCCGCGGTTCCGGCCGACCCGGCGTAAAGCCCGGCCAAGTGGTCGTAGATCACGCTGATCTTGCCAAACTGAGCCGCCGCACCGAGGCCAGCGCCCCAGATCGCCAGAACCAGACCTGCCCGAGAAAGCGCGCTGTCAGCCATGATGCCCCGGACCTACAGCGAATTGCGTTTTATCAGACGCAAGCCCATCAGAATTCGCCCAAGCCTTGGGGCGAATTCTGATTCAATATGAATGCAATTCGCTTTAGCCGATCCGGACCGCCCGCGCCAGCGGTCAGACCCGGCGACGGCGCAGCAGCAGGATCGACCCGAGCCCCGACAGCACGAACAGCGCGCCCAGCGGCACCGGAACCGGTGCGACGGCCACATTGTCAAGCGCCGGGCCCCAGGCGGAGTTGCTGCCACTGGCGAATTGCAGCAGCGTGGTCGGCCCGGTCGCGGTGAACTGCAGTTTTTCGGTCTGCCAGCCCATATCGGTGGTGGTGTGGCCCGCCGGATCGAAGGCGAACAGCCCCGACGTGCCGCCGACCGATGCCGTCAGCGTCTTGACGCCCGCGGGCCCGGTCGGGTTCGAGGCCAGATCGAACGTCAGCAGATATTTCTTGCCCGCCACCAGCCCGGTCAGCGTCTGCGCGATGGTGCCAGCGGTGTTGCCCGACATGTCGAGGCTGTAGCCGCCATCCGCCGCCTGCCAGTAACCGTTGATCAGATCGACGCTGCCCGAGGTGACCTTCCAGCCCGGCATCACGGTGCTGCCCGCGCCCAGCGTCGTGAAGCCGCCCGAGAAGCCGCCCGCCTGTTCGAACGAGCCATTGGCCACGATCCCGGGCGGCGGCGGGGGTGCCATCAGCAGCGCACCCGGCGAAGGTGCGGCAACCTTCGCAAGGCTCACATTGTCCAGCGCCGGACCCATGGCCGAGGCGGTGTTGCTTTGCAGCGTCAGCAGGGCATTCGTGGTGGTCGCCTTGAAGCTGAGGTTGACCGTCTGCCAGCCCATCGCCCCGGTGGTCTTGCCGGCGGTGTTGAACGTCACCGTCTTGGCCAGATCGCCGACCGAGGCCGTCAGGCTCTTGACGCCCTGCGTTCCGGCCGGGTTCCCGGCCAGATCGAAGCTGAGCTGGTAGGTCGATCCGATGCTGAGACCGGTCAGCATCTGCGAGATCGAGCCCGCGCCGTTGCCCGACATGTCCAGACTGTAGGCGCCACTGTCGGGCGCCCAGTAGGTGTTGATCAGATCGACGCTGCCACCGATCGCCCATCCGGTCAGCGCGGTGCTGCCGGCCGACAGGGTCTGAAAACTGCCGTGGAAGGTGCCGGGAGCCTCGAAGTCGCCGTTCGTGATGGTCGCCGCCCCGGCCGCGTCCGCCGCGATCAGGGCAAAAAGGGCGATGCTCAGTTCGATTCTGCTCACGTTCGTCTGCTCCTGTGCGCCGCGTTCCGGATCGGGCCACGCCGACCCGATCCGTCCAAACACCAGAGACTAAACGTTAACTGTGTCAAATCCGTGGACAAAAGCGCCCGAAAGTCAGAAGTGTATCGCGCGGCCGTAAGCGTCAAGCACCGACTCGTGCATCATCTCGGACAGGGTCGGGTGCGGGAAGACGGTCTCCATCAGTTCGACCTCGGTCGTTTCCAGCGTGCGGCCGATGACATAGCCCTGAATCAGCTCGGTCACCTCGGCGCCGATCATGTGGGCGCCCAGCAACTCGCCGGTTTTCGCGTCGAACACGGTTTTCACCAGCCCCTCGGGCTCGCCCAGCGCGATCGCCTTGCCGTTGCCGACGAAGGGGAAGCGGCCGACCCTCACGGTGTAGCCCGCGTCCTTGGCCTTCTGTTCCGTCATGCCGACGCTGGCGACCTGCGGCTGGCAGTAGGTGCAGCCTGCGATGGACCCCGGCTCGATCGGGTGCGGATGGCCGCCCGCGATCAGTTCGGCGACCATCACGCCCTCGTGGCTGGCCTTGTGCGCCAGCCAGGGCGCGCCCGCGAGGTCGCCGATGGCGTAAAGCCCTTCGACCCCGGTGCGGCAGAATTCATCGGTCACCACATGGGTGCGGTCGATCTTCACCCCCAGCGCCTCCAGCCCGAGGTTTTCGACGTTGCCGACGATGCCGACGGCGGAAATCACGGTGTCGAACTCGGCCGTCTCGACCTTGCCGTTCGCCTCGATATGCGCGGTCACCTTGTCGGCCGCACGGTCGAGTTTCTTCACGCTCGCCTTTTCGAGGATCTTCATCCCCTGCTTCACGAAGGCTTTCTTGGCGAGCGCGCTGATTTCGGCGTCTTCCACCGGCAGCACGCGGTCCAGCACCTCGACCACCGTCGTTTCGGCACCCAAAGTGTTGTAGAAGCTGGCAAATTCGATGCCGATGGCGCCCGAGCCGATGACCAGCAGCTTTTTCGGCATGTGCGGCGGCACCAGCGCGTGCTTGTAGGCCCAGACCCGCTTGCCGTCGGCCTCCAGCCCCGGCAGATCGCGCGCCCGCGCGCCGGTGGCCAGGATGATGGCCTTGCCGGTCAGCTCTTCGGTGCCTTTGTCGGTGGTCACGCTGACGGCGCCCTTGCCGGTCAGCCTGGCGGTGCCCATGATGACGGTGACCTTGTTCTTCTTCAGCAGGTGCCCGACGCCGCCCGACAATTGCTTGGCCACCCCGCGCGAGCGGGCGACCACGGCGGCCAGATCGTAGCCAATGCCGGTGGTTGTCAGCCCGAACTCCTTGGCGCGGTGCATCAGGTGGAACACCTCGGCCGAGCGCAGCAGGGCCTTGGTCGGGATGCAGCCCCAGTTCAGGCAGATGCCGCCCAGATGTTCACGCTCCACCACGGCGACGTTCAGCCCAAGCTGCGCGCCCCGGATCGCGGCGACATAGCCGCCCGGGCCGGCCCCGATCACGATCATGTCAAAGGCCTTGGCCGCCATCGCGTTTCCCTTCCTGAAAAAAGTAGTTTGCCATTAAACCATTTTCCGTGACCGCGCAATGAAGCCTGCGCCGCAGGCCCATTCCGTCCCTGCATGGCTCAGGCGCTCAAGGCCCGGACCACGGCGCCATAGCCGCCATCGGCCAGAAATGCCACTTCCTCCGGGCTCGAGTCCCGCCCCAGCGCGGCGTTGCGGAAGGGAAAGCGGCCGAAGCGGCGGATGATGTCGCGATGGGCGCGGGCGTGCAGGTGGGTCAAGGCGCCGGTGTCCGGCATCCGCTCGGCGAACAGGTCGACCGCGCGGTCCTGATCGGCGATGACCTCGGAATGCTCGAACGGCAGGTAGAAGAACTGCCGGTCCGGCTCGGGCGCGGCCAGGTCCCAGCCCGCCGCCGTCGCCGCCCGCGCCGCCGCAAGCGCCATCGCATCGGTTGAAAACGCCTTTGCCGTGCCGCGGAACATGTTGCGCGGAAACTGATCGGTCAGCACGACGAAGGCGAGGCAGGGCCCGGCGCCGTCGATCCAGTGATCCAGCCCACCCTCGGCCGCAGCCCGCCACAGGTCTTCAAAGCGCGCGCGAACTTCGGCGTCAAGCGCGTCGCCGCCGGCAAACCAGCCCTCGGGGCCGACCTCGCCCAGCCAGTAGTCGAGCACCTCTTCGGGGTCGGACATGGCGGCGCATCCTCGTGGTTTCGGCCCCGGTCAGCGTGACAGGTTCCGCGCGGGCGCGCAACGCGGGGCGGATCAGTTTCGCGGCGACTCGGCGCCGTGGTCGTGGTCTTGCTTGGCGGCCTCGATCGCGGCCCCCACGGCTACCGCCGAAGACCCCGGCGAGATCGGGGTGAAGTTGCCGGGCTCATCCACGATGGTGCGGACCCGGCGCCGCAACATCCGCCAGCCGGCATAGACGGCCATGAGGAAGAAGAGGATGCCCATGAACAGGAAAAAGCCGGGCGGGCCGACTTTCGCCATCACCCAGCCGGTGATCAGCGGCCCGGTGATCGCGCCGAGGCCGTTGATGAAGATCAACCCGGCCGAGGCGGCGGCCATGTCCGGCCCCTCCAGGTAGTCGTTCACATAGGCCACCAGCAGCGAATAAAGCGGGTTCGAGATGCCGCCCGCCATCATGCCGATCACCAGCAGCACATAGAATCCGGGCTGGAAGATCACCGCCACCGCCATCGCCACTGCGCCCAGCGCGGCCAGCGCAAGGATCAGTTTGCGCCGGTCCATCCGGTCCGACATCCAGCCGATCGGATACTGGAACACCAGCCCGCCGACATAGATCATCGCGACGAAGAGGGATATCTCCTTCACGCTCAGCCCCGCCTGTGTGCCCCAGACCGCCGCCATGCCGAACTGCGCCGAGAAGATGCCGCCCAGCAGGAACATCGCGACACAGCCCAGCGGCGAGGTGTCGTAAAGCCGCCGGAAGCTGAGCGCCTGCGTGGTGTCGAAGGCGGGCGCCGGGCTGATCGACAGCAGGATCGGCGTGAAGGCGATCGAGACCAGCACCGAGGGGATGATGAACAGCACATAGCCCGAGGGGTCGCCGAAGTTCAGGATCGCCTGCGCCGCGATGATGCCGATCATCTGCATGATCAGGTAAAGCGACAGCGCCTTGCCCCGGTTCGCGTTGGTCGAGGCGTTGTTGAGCCAGCTTTCGGCGGTGATGTAGACGCCCGAGAACGAAAAGCCGATCACCACCCGCATCATCGACCAGGCGATCCAGTTCGGCGCCACCGCATACAGGATCAGCACCGCCGAGATCAGCGACCCCAGTGCCGCGAACACCCGCACATGGCCGACCCGGCGGATCATGTCGGGGGTCATGCGGCTGCCGAACAGAAAGCCCAGAAAGTAGGCCGACATCACCACCGACATGTGCAGCGTCGAGATTCCCTCGATCCCGCCCCGAATGCCCAGCAGTGTGCCCTGCATCCCGTTGCCCAGCATCAAGAGCATGATGCCCAGCAAGAGCGCCCAGGAATTGCGCAGAACGGTCAGCATGGCGATATCCTTGAACTCACCCGCCAACTCTCGCGCGGGGTGTGGCTCCGGTCTGTGACGGCGGCGACGCCCCGTCCTCAGGAAGCGGCCTTATGGGATCAGCAGCGAGGCATCACCATAGGAAAAGAAGCGGTAGCCGGTTTCGATGGCGTGCGCGTAAACGCGCCGCATCCGGTCCTGCCCCATCAGCGCGGCGACCAGCATCAGCAGCGTCGATTTCGGCAGGTGGAAGTTGGTCATCAGCGCATCGGTCACGCGAAAGCGGTAACCGGGGTAGATGAAGATGTCGGTGGTGCCGCGCCAGGGGTGAACCTGCCCCGCATCATCCGCGGCACTCTCGATCAGCCTGAGCGCGGTGGTGCCGACAGGGATCACCCGGCCCCCGGCCGCCCGCGTGGCGTTGATCGTGGCCGCCGCGGCTTTGGTCACCTCGCCCCATTCGGCGTGCATCTTGTGCGTCGTGACATCCACGACCTTCACCGGCAGGAAAGTGCCCGCGCCGACATGCAGCGTCACCTCGACGAACCGAACCCCCTTGGCGCGCAGCGTTTCCAGCAGTGCGGCGTCGAAATGAAGGCTGGCGGTGGGCGCGGCGACCGCGCCGGAATGGCGGGCGAAGACGGTCTGGTAATCGTCGCGGTCCAGCGCGTCGGCGGGGCGCTTGGCGGCGATGTAGGGCGGCAGCGGCATCGCGCCGACCTCGGCCAGCGCCGCGTCGAAATCGGCACCCGTCCGGTTGAAGGCCAGCCGCACCGTGGTTTCATCGCGCGCCATCACCTCGGCCGACAGCGTGTCGGAAAACCGCACCGTCTCGCCCACGCCCAGCTTGCGCAGCGGTTTGGCCAGCGCCGTCCAGGTGCCATCCGGCTGCGGTTCCAGCAGCGTCACCTCGATCTTCGCGCGGCTGACCCCCTGCCCCGTCAGCCGTTCGCGGGTGCCCGCCAGCCGCGCCGGGATGACCCGGGTGTTGTTCAGCACCAGAAGGTCGCCGGGGCCCAGCAGGTCGGGCAGGTCGCGCACATGCAGGTCGCGCAAGCTGTCGCCCGCCACCACCAGCAGCCGCGCCGCGGTGCGCGGCCGCGCCGGTCGGGTGGCGATCAGCCCGTCGGGCAGGTCGAAATCGAAATCCGAAAGGTTCATCGCGTCAATTGTCCAACGTTGGCGGAGCCGCCCGGAACAGGTCACGGAACATCCCCGGCGTCAGGATCGACAGCGGGTTGACCGAGACCTTGGGCGCCCCCGCCACACCGCGCAGCTTGTAGTTGAAGCCGAACAGCCCTTCGCCGGCCCGCGTCAGCACGCTGCCGATGCCGTTCAGCAGATAAAGCGGCGAGATCACCCCCTGGATGTCGAAAACGCCCGTGCCGAGGTCGTAGAGCCCCGCCGCGGAAATCCCCAGCGACGGACCGATGGCCGAGCCCTTCGTCACCTCGATCGCGTCCGGCGTCAACCGGAAGTCGGCGCTGACATCGGTGAACAGGATGCCCGGCCCGTTCAACTGATCAAGCATGCCCACGATGCTGATCGCGGACAGAAGGTCAGCCAGGGCCGGGGCCTTGACCACCTTGATCTCGGTGATCGACAGGTGGCCGTCGTATTCGCCCGCTTCAGCGCGCGGGGTCAGCGTCAGATCGAATTTGCCACCGCGACCCTTGTCGAACACGCCCGCGCCCCCCATCACCGCCCCGGCATCATCGGCGCGCACCCGCACGGCGGTGCCGCCAGCGCTTGGCACCACCGTGCCGCTGACCGCCGCGGCGCCGTTCACCTGCGCGGTAAAGGTGCCGTTGAAGCCGCCAAGGGTGGTGAAATCGCCGCGGAATCCGGTCAGGTCGATGCCTTTCGACACCGTCAGCCGGTCGAGCGACAGCGTGATCGGTACCGCCGGACCATGCACCGCGCTGCGCTTGAAGGTCGCGTGGCGCAGGTCGATGCTGCCGCTGCGCATCGTCACGGAAATGCCGCGCCCGACACCGCGGCCGGTCAGATCGACCGCGCCGTCCAGCCAGCCGCCCACCTTCACCCGGTCGAAGCGCGCCACGTTCAGGCTGCCGTTGGGGTTCAGCAGCACCTTGCCGCTGGCCGAAAGCCCGTTGCCCTCCACCACCAGCCGGTCGATCGTGGGCGGATCGCCCAGCGCTCCCGCCACCTCCAGCCTCCCGGTCGCCGCAGCGGGTTTGGACCAGCCGATCTCGGGGATGGCAAGACCGACATTGGCAAGGTCGGAGGTCAGCGTGAAGCGGCCCGCCCCGCCGCGTTCGAGGTCGGCCGACAGGGTGCCAATGCCGGTGCCGGTGACGGCGCCGGGTGGCAGGCCAAGGCGGAACTCGTCCACGAACGCCTGCGACAGTTCGACCGTGCCATCGACATGGCTGTGGCCGCCCGCGCCGGGGCCAAGACCCTGGGTCCAGATCACCTTCACCGGCACGCGGCCCAGCTGGCCTGTGCCGTCGACCTCGATCCGGTCATTGTTCACGCTGAGGTTCAGGCTGTCGGCCGTCACCACCCGGTTCTTCACCAGCTTGCCGCTGCTGACGCCGGTCAGTGTGCCGTCGGCATCGAAGGTCACATCGGGCAGCAGGATCCTGTCGGCCAGCGGCAAGTGGATATCGACATCCAGCCGCGCGCGCCCGTCCGCCAGATCGACCGGCAGCCCCGCCTTGGTCATGAAGCCGAACGGCGGCTGATCCAGCAGCGACAGCGCCGCCGTGATCGTGCTGTCGGTCTTCAGCTTGACCTCGGCGGGCGGCGGCTTCACCGTGATGTCGGGCACCGCGAAGACCGAGCCCGCCACGTCGATGTCGCCCCCCTGCGGCGCCGCGACATGGCCCGCGTCCACCACCATTGTATAGGTCGTGTCGGCGATGGTGGCATAGCCGCGCCCCTGCTGGATCGGCGGCAGCGTCTTGATGAACCGTACGTCGGCATCGGTGAACTCGTAGCCCAGCGACAGCCGCGGCTCGCCCCCCGGCGACAGCCGCAGCCCGGCGTTGACGTTGAACAAGAGGCCGGTCTGCACGTTCTGGGTCAGCCAGTCGCGGGTCTGCGGCACCAGATCCACCGGCCAGAGCGCCAGCAGATCGGTGTGGCTGATCTCGTTCAGCGCAGCATCGAGCGAGACCTGCCAGCCCTTCTCGGTCGCGGTGAAATCGCCATGCGCCTCGATCCGACGGTTGCCCTGCAGCAGCATCAGCTGGCCCAGCCGCAGGTCGAACGGATCAAGGCGCAGCCGCAGGTCCACCGCGCCCTCGGAAAACCGCACGGGCTTTTCGAACAGGCGCGCCGGGTCCACCATCACCTGGGTGAACTTCACCTGCGCCAGCAGCGTGCGCGGCAGCCCCGACTCCATGTCGCGCAGATAGGCCTGCCCGGTCGCCCTCACGCGCAGCACCGGGCTTTGCACCGACGCCTCGGTGATGGTCACCTTGCGCAGCGCGGGATCGTAGCTGAAGACCAGCGTGCCCTTGTCGAACCGGATCGGCGTGATCGAGGCGCGCGGCTGCACCGCACCCGCGCCGAAGTCGAGCCGCCCGTCGAGCGCACCGATCTGGCCGTCAGAGCCGACCGAGGCGCGGAAATTGCCCGAGATCGGCGCGTCGACCACCTTCAGGAAGGTCAGCGCCGGAGCCTGCGCCGCGATGTCGGGTGCGGCGACATTGTCCACCCGCACCGCGATGCGCGCCTCGGGCGAGTCCTTGCGGCTGACGAAGGTCATCACCGCCGTCGCCGGGTCGCCGTTGCCGTTGGCAAGCCCGAAGCCAAGCTCGATCGACACCTCGCTCGCGTCCTGCACCAGCGTCAGCCGCCCATCGCCGACCTGCCAGACCCGGCCCGCCCGCGCATCGTCCAGCGTCAGCGTCAGCGCGTCGGCCCGGATGCGGGTCAGCCCGGCCAGCACCGGGCTCGCCAGCACCCGGTCGATCGCCTGCAGCACGCCGCCAATGCTCTGCACCTCGCCCGGCGTGGTTCCGAGCTCGCGGCCGAGCGCGAGGTTCAGCCCGCCGTTCACGTCGCGGTGCAGCGCGAGACTGGCCCCCGAGACAGTCAGCTCGCTGGGCACCAGCTTGCCGTCCAGCAGCGCGGGCAACGCGAATGTCACCCTTAGTTCGGGCAGGTAAGCGACCTGATCCCCGCGCGCGTCCAGCACATGCAGATCGGTCAGCCGCACCCCGGGCACGAAGTGGCTGTCGATCAGCAACTCTGCGCCGCCCAGGTGCAGGCTCGCCGCCCCCGCCAGACGATCGTTGACCCGAGACTCGACCTCGGTCACCGCCCATCCCGGCGCCACGATCGGGCGGCCGGTCACGGCCGCCACACCAGCCGCCATCACCGCGGCAAGCAACGCGAGGCTCAGCAGCGCCCAGAGGCCGAACCGCCTCCGCCGCCTGATCTCCTTCGGTGTGTCGCTCATCTTTCTCCGGCTGCGCCACAGGGCGCGTCTTGGTGCGGGCTCGCCCTGTCTTTATCTTTGTCCGAAAGGGACTAAAACACCAAGTCACATCCCCCTGACGCAAGGACAGGCCCCCATGACCGACATCGGCGACATTGCGCCCGACTTCACCCTGCCGCGCGACGGCGGCGACAGCCTGACCCTTTCGGCGCTGCGCCCGAAGGTGGTCGTGCTGTACTTCTACCCCAAGGACGACACCCCCGGCTGCACGGTCGAGGCGCTCGACTTCACCGCGCAGGCTGCCGCCTTCGCCGCGGCGGGTGCCGTGGTGGTGGGGGTGTCGAAAGACCCGGTGACATCGCATGACAAGTTCGTCAGGAAACACGGGCTCGGCATCGCGCTGGTCTCCGACGAAGGCTCCGACGTCTGCGAACGCTATGGCGTCTGGGGCGAGAAAAGCATGTATGGCAAGACCTACATGGGGATCGAGCGCACCACCGTGCTGATCGACGGCGCGGGCCGGATCGCGCGGGTCTGGCGCAAGGTGAAGGTCGAGGGCCACGTCGCCGAGGTGCTCGCCGCCGCGCGCGCGCTGTGACGCTGTCGCTGGCCGACCGCGCGGTCGCGGTGCTGACCACCGCCGACGGCCGCGCCAAGGCCGCGCTGAGCCTGTCGCACGCCGCCGACTGGGTCGCCGCGCGCAACGCGGGCGCGCCCTTGCCGGTGGGCACGGCCACGCCGCCCGCGCGCCCGGCGCGCCCCGACCGGCCCGACCTGCTGGACCCGCGCGACGTGCCGCGCCGCCGCCCCGGATCACCCGAGGGCCGCATCGCACTGCTGCATGCCGTCGCGCATATCGAACTGAACGCGGTCGATCTGCACTGGGACATCATCGCCCGCTTCAGCCACGTGCCGATGCCGCTGGGGTTTTACGACGACTGGGTGAAGGCCGCCGCCGAGGAAAGCAAGCACTTCAACCTGATCTGCGACGCGCTCGAACGGTTGGGTAGCCACTATGGCGCGCTGCCCGCCCATGCCGGGATGTGGCGCGCCGCCGAGGATACCGCCCACGATCTGATCGGCCGCCTTGCCGTGGTGCCGATGGTGCTGGAGGCGCGCGGGCTGGACGTGACGCCCGCCATGATCGAGGTGTTCCGCAAGGCGAATGACGCGGCGACTGTTTCCGCGATGGAAACGATCTATGCGGAAGAGGTCGGTCATGTCGCCTATGGCTCGAAATGGTTCAACTTCCTCTGCGGGCGCGTGGATAGCGACCCCAAGGAGGTCTTTCACCGGGTGGTGCGGCACTACTTCCACGGCGCCCTGAAGCCCCCCTTCAACGAGGAAAAGCGTGCCGAGGCCGGATTGCCGCCGGATTTCTACTGGCCGCTGGCCACCCGCGACGGCACTGGCGACTGAGCCGGTCGGCGAGGTTCCGCGCATCGTCGGCGAGGCGCCGCCCGCAGCCCGCGCCCTGCCCGCAAAGAGGTTGCGGCCCCCCGGCCCCGGTCGCTATGCACAGGACGTGGCCGGGGATACCGGATAACGGGCGGCCACGGGGGGACCACAACAGGATCATTCGGGTGACCGGACGGCTTTTGCATCGACTGAATGCGGCCCTTGCGCGCGTGCTGCCAGAGCAGCGGCTGTTCCTGCGGTCGGACCGCGAGACGCGGTTCGTGCGGCTTCGGCCGCTGACGCAGGCGCTGATGCTGGGGATCTCGGCGCTGGTGATCGGCTGGACGCTGGTCGCCACGGCGATCCTCTTTGTCGAGTCGATGGCCTCGGGCGATGCCCGCGAGCAGGCGATGCTGGAACAGTCGAACTATGAACAGCGCCTGAACGGCCTTGCCGATGCGCGCGACGCCCGCGCCGCCGAGGCGGCCAGCGCCCAGGCCCGCTTCAACACCGCGCTGGATCAGGTGTCGCAGATGCAGACCGCGCTGCTGGCCTCCGAAGACCACCGCACCGAGCTGGAGACCGGCATCGACGTCATCCAGATGACGCTGCGCCGGGTGATCAAGGAACGCGATGGCGCCCGCGCCGAGGCCGACTCGCTGCGGGTGACGATGGCCAGGCAGACCGGCGCCGACCACACCGACGCGGGCCACATGAAGGACATGGGCGCCACCGTCGATATCCTTGCGTCACAACTCGGCGATACCGCTGCCGCGCGCGACAGCGCCGAACGGCAGCAAGCCGTCGCCGAAACCGCCGCCAGCAAGGCCGAACTGGATACCCGCCTGATCGAGCAGCGCAACGCGCTGATCTTCTCTCAGCTCGAAGCGGCCGTGAAGGTGTCGATGGCGCCGCTGGACAAGGTTTTCCGCTCGGTCGGGCTCGACCCGCAGAAGGTGCTGGCAGAGATTCGCAGCGGCTACATGGGCGCGGGCGGGCCGCTGACCCCGATCCCGTCGCCCGCGCACGACCAGCAGGGCGCGCTGGACGCGACCCGCGCCAATGGCATCCTCGACAGCCTGAACACCGTGAACCTCTACCGCATCGCCGAAGAAAAGATTCCGCTCGGCGTGCCGCTCAAGACCTCGTTCGTCTATACTTCGGGCTTTGGCGGGCGATCCGATCCGTTCACCGGCGCCGGCAGTTTCCACCCCGGCCAGGATATGGGCGGCGCCTACGGCTCGCCGGTCTATTCCACCGCCGATGGAATCGTGGTGACCGCCGGATGGGATGGCGGCTACGGCCGCGAGGTCAAGGTTCAGAACGCCTTCGGCATCGAAACGCTCTATGGTCACCTTTCCCAAATCCGCGTGCAACCCGGCCAAAGGGTCTCGCGCGGCGACCGGATCGGTGATATGGGCAGCACAGGACGATCGACCGGGACCCATCTTCACTACGAGATCCGGGTCGGAGGCAAAGCCGTCAACCCCATGACCTACATCAAGGCAGCGACCAATGTTTTCTAAAAGCAGGATCAACGAACCAGGGCCGAAACAGGCGGGCGAGGCTGAAAAGCCGAAGACCGACATGCCCGTGGCGAAGCCCTCGATGGACTTCGCGACCCCCACGACGACCAAGACCAAGCCCGCACCGTCGGTTCTGTCTTCGGACCTGACCGTGGTCGGCAACGTCAAGACCTCGGGCGACATCCAGATCGAGGGCGTGGTGGAAGGCGACATCCGCGCGCATCTGCTGACCGTCGGCGAAGGCGCCACGATCCGCGGCGAGATCGTCGCCGACGACATCGTGGTGAACGGCCGCGTCGTCGGCCGCGTGCGCGGGCTGAAGGTCCGCCTGACCTCGACCGCACGGGTCGAAGGCGACATCATCCACAAGACCATCGCAATCGAAAGCGGCGCGCACTTCGAAGGCTCGGTGCAACGGCAGGAGGATCCGCTGGCGGGCGGCACCAAGGCCATTGCGGCCCCGGTCACCGCGGCGCCGAAGGGCTGAGCCCGACGGCACGGGACTTTGCGGGCACCGTCCTTCGGGGGCGGTGCCCGTTTTGCGTTTGGCGATGCCGCAGCACCGCGTTGATCGCAACGAAGGGCGGCGCCCGGCCGCGGGTGGGCGCTGCAAGTTTGTTGGTCAGCACTTTATGGTGCGGCACCCCGACCCTCGTGCCCTGCACCAACGCAGCGGAAGCGCCCGCCTTGGCGGCGGTCGGGCGCTGCCCGGCGGGCTTCGCCCTTGAATCCGGACAAGGGGCGCAGGCGGACGAACGTTCAAAGACCGGCCTGCCGGCGCCCCCTTTCAACTCAGTCAGGCGGCCCCAGCGTCGCGCGGTAAATGTGCCAGCTGGCATGTCCCAGCACCGGCAGCACGACGAAAAGCCCGAGGAACGCGGGCAACATGCCGACGAACAACAGCACCGCGATCGTGGCGCCCCACAGCAGCATGGGCCCCGGGTTCTGGATCACGGCCGAGACCGAGGTGATCATCGCGGTGACGAAGTCGATTTCCTTGTCCAGCAGCAACGGCAGACCGACGACGGTGATCGCGAACAGCACCCCGGCAAACCCCGCGCCCACCACCGAGCCGATCGCCAGCATGGTCACCCCGTCCGCCGTCAGCAGCACGGCCAGCGGGTCGGTCGAGAAGTTGACCATCGCCGACAGGCCGAGGAACAGCGCAAAGATCGTGTGCGCCACGAACAGCCAGACCAGGAACAGGAACAGGATCACCACCGCCATCGCCGGGATCTGGCGGTCCTTCTGGCGCAGCACCACGCCCAGCACGCCGCCCCAGTCGAGCCGCTCGCCCGCCCCCAGCCGCCGACTGACCTCGTATAGCCCGACCGCGGCGAAGGGGCCGAGGATCGGGAAGCCGACCGCGAAGGGGATCAGCCACCACTCGCGCCCGGCGGCGACGAGGATGGTATCCAGCACCAGCCCGCCGACCACATAGACCGCGCTGAAGAAGATCCCGAACAGCGGCGCGCGCAGATAGTCGCCGACGCCGCGCTTCAGGGCGTCGGTGACCGTATGCGCCGTGATCATGCGCACCTCCGGCACCGGCGAGGCCGCGGTCAAGGTCTGGTCGTTCATGCTGTCCCCCCGTTTTGGCTCAGGCTACGGGAGGGGGCGATTCCCGGCAACCTTGGCGTCAGCCTTCAGCCTGCGCATCGGCGCGGCTCTTGCCCGCCACATCCATCGCCAGCGTCGCCGCCATGAAGCGGTCAAGGTCGCCATCGAGCACGCCCTGGGTATCCGAAGTTTCCACCCCGGTGCGCAGATCCTTCACCATCTGGTAGGGTTGCAGGACGTAGGACCGGATCTGGTTGCCCCAACCCGCATCGCCCTTGGCCTCGTGCGCCTCGTTGATGGCGGCGTTCCGCTTGTCCAGTTCCATCTGGTAAAGCCGCGATTTCAGCGCCTTCATGGCGATGTCGCGGTTCTGGTGCTGCGACTTTTCGGACGACGTCACCACGATCCCCGACGGGAAGTGGGTGATCCGCACCGCCGAGTCGGTCTTGTTGACGTGCTGGCCACCCGCGCCGGACGAGCGGTAGGTGTCGATCCGGATGTCCTTGTCCTGCACGTCGATCTCGATCGTGTCATCGACCACCGGATAGACCCAGACCGAGGAAAACGACGTGTGCCGCCGCGCCGCCGAGTCGTAGGGCGAGATGCGCACCAGACGGTGGACGCCCGATTCCGACTTCAGCCAGCCATAGGCATTGTGGCCGCTGATCTTGTAGGCGACGGACTTGATGCCCGCCTCTTCGCCCGGACTTTCCGATTGCAGTTCCACCGTGTAGCCGTGCTTTTCCGCCCAGCGCACATACATCCGCGCCAGCATCGAGGCCCAGTCACAGCTTTCGGTGCCGCCCGCGCCCGCGTTCACTTCCAGGAAGGTGTCGTTGCCGTCGGCCTCGCCGTCCAGCAGCGCCTCCAGTTCCTTCTGCGCGGCGCGCTCCTTCAGGGCACGCAGCGCCGCCTCGGCCTCGGCCACCACCTCGGTATCACCCTCGGCCTCGCCCAGTTCGATCAGGCCCACGTTGTCCTCAAGATCGGCCTTGATGCCGGTGTAGGTGTTGATCGCATCCATCAGTTGCTGGCGTTCGCGCATCAGCTTTTGCGCCTTGGCCGGGTCGGACCACAGGTCGCCATCCTCGATCAGCGCGTTGAACTCTTCCAGCCGGTGCGGCGCGGTTTCCCAGTCCATGCGCTGCGCCAGCAGCGCCAACGATTTCTCGACGGCC
Organism: Solirhodobacter sp.; assembly: GCF_964715405.1. Classification (NCBI taxonomy): domain Bacteria; kingdom Pseudomonadati; phylum Pseudomonadota; class Alphaproteobacteria; order Rhodobacterales; family Paracoccaceae; genus Solirhodobacter; species Solirhodobacter sp. The sequence continues at coordinate 21,907 of NZ_CBAICG010000030.1, forward strand.
TCCACGATGTATGTCATCTCGGTGCGCATGGGGTCAGGTCTCCGGTCGGCGGTGTCAGCGGCGGTTGATAGCGGCAAGGTGCCGGGCGGGCAAGCTATAGCGAATTGCGTTCATCCTGAATCGGAATTCGCCCCAGGACTTGGGCGAATTCTGATTTCGTCGAGTCAAATCAAACGCAATTCGCCCTAGTAGAGCCCGCCCGAGCTGACGGTGCCGAAATTCGCCTTGCCGGGGATCACCTTGGTCTCGCCGTTGGAGTTGGTCACGGTCACGTCGCCGTTGCTGGCGGTCGGGTCCGTCTCGCCCGGCGCGAACAGCGGCAGGTTGGCCCCCATGCCGAAGCCGCCGTCGACCATCCCGGCCATGCCGAACACCGGCTCCTCGCCGTTGCGGAAGTATTCCGGCTGGACGTTCGGCCCGGCGGAGCCATCCGGCAATGGCTCGCCCGTCCAGCGGTCGATGTTGATGAAGTGGCCCCCCGGCGGCACCTTGAACGGGCCGCCGCCGTATTTCTTGATCGCCTGCGTCATGAAGTTCTGGAACACCGGGCCGCACATGCTGGCGCCAAAGGCGCTGCGGCCCAGCGTTTCGGGGTTGTCGAAGCCCATGTAGCAGCCCGCCACGAGGTTCGAGGTGAAGCCGGTGAACCACACGTCCTTCGCGTCGTTCGTGGTGCCGGTCTTGCCCGCCACCGGCACCGGCAGATGGATGACACCCGCCGCAGTGCCGCGCTGCACCACGCCCTGCATCATCGAGATCAACTGGTAATCGGTGATCGGGTCGATCACCCGTTCGCGGTTGGAAACAATCTGCGGCGCCTGGCCCTGCGGAATATAGGCGACATCGCAGTTTTCGCAGGTGCGCGTGTCGTGGCGGTAGACCGTCTTGCCAAAGCGGTCCTGCACCCGGTCGACCAGCGTCGGCTCCACCCGCTCGCCCCCGTTGGCGATCATCGCATAGGCGCCGACCAGCTTGTAAAGCGTCGTCTCCTGGCTGCCGAGCGAGTTGGCGAGGAAGGGGTTCATCGGGTCGTAGACACCGAAGCGTTCGGCGTATTTCGCCACCGTGTCCATCCCCACCGCCTGCGCGATGCGGATCGTCATCAGGTTGCGCGACTGCTCCAGGCCGATCCGCATCGGCACCGGCCCGTAATACTTGTCTTCCGAGTTCTTGGGCGTCCAGAGGCCCTGCGGCGTGTCCACCTCGATCGGCGCGTCGATCACGATGGTGGCGGGGGTGAAGCCTGAATCCAGCGCGGCGGCATAGACGAACGGCTTGAAGCCCGAGCCCGGCTGCCGCGTCGCCTGCGTCGCGCGGTTGAAGACCGAGGACTGGTAGCTGAAGCCGCCCTGCATCGCGATGACACGGCCGGTGGTCACGTCCATCGCCATGAAGGCGCCCTCGATCAGCGGCACCTGACGCAGCGACCAGCGGGTCGCGCTGGTCTTGGGGTCGGTGATCTGTCTGACCAGCACCACATCGCCCACCGCCAACAGGTCCGCCGGGGTCTTGGCCTTGGGGCCAAGTTTGCCGCCGTCAAGCTGCGGGCGCGCCCAGGTCACGTCGGCGGGCAGGATGAAATCGCCATCGGGCGCAGGTTTCACGCCCTCGATGCCGATCCGGGCCTTGGTGTCGGCGAGGTCCAGCACCACCGCCGGCGACCAGCCGTCGATGTCGCGCGGCACGTTCACGTCGGCCAGCGCCTGCGCCCATTCCAGCGGGCTTTTCAGCTTGGCAATCGGGATCGTCTTGCCGGTGCCGCGCCAGACGCCCTGCCCGCGGTCGTAGGCTTCCAGGCTGTCGCGCAGCGCCTTGGCGGCGATCACCTGCATCTCGGGGTCCATCGTCGCGCGGATCGTCAGACCGCCACCGAAAAACTCCTGCTCGCCGAAGGTCGAGGACAACTGGCGCCGGATCTCGTCGGTGAAGTAGCTGCGCGGCGGCAGGCTGTCGCGGAAGGCCGGAAAGTCGCCGGTCTGCACCGTCTTCAGCGGCTGCGCCACCGCGTCGTCGTAGGCCGCCTTGTCGATGTTGCCGTTCTGGTACATCTGGCCCAGCACGTAGTTCCGCCGATCCACCGCCGCCTGCATGTTGCGCGCCGGGTTCAGGTCGGACGGCTTCTTCGGCAGCGCGGCCAGATAGGCGGCCTCGCCGGGGGTCAGCTCGCTCAGCGTCTTGTTGAAATAGGTCTGCGCCGCCGCCGTGACGCCATAGGAATTGGCACCCAGGAAGATCTCGTTCAGATACAGTTCCAGCACCCGGTTCTTGGTGTAGGCTTGGCTGATGCGGTAGGCGAGGATCAGTTCCTTGATCTTGCGCTCGCCGGTCTTGCTGCCATCCAGCAGGAAGTTCTTGGCCACCTGCTGCGTGATGGTCGAGGCGCCGCGCAGGTCGTGCCCGCCCGAGGCGATGGCAGTGATCATCGCCGCCACGATGCCGCGCGGGTCAAAGCCCTCGTGCTGGTAGAAGTTCTTGTCCTCGGCCGCGATGAAGGCGTCTTTCACCAGCTTCGGCATTTCGTCCACCGGGGTGAACAGGCGCCGTTCGGTGGCGAATTCGTCGATGATCTGGCCTTCGCCCGAGTAGATGCGGCTGATCGTCGGAGGCGTGTATTGCGCCAGCAGGTCATAGCTGGGCAGGTCGCGCGAATACATCCAGAACAGCGCGCCAACGGTCAGCGACCCGAAGACGAGCGCCATCGTCAGCCCGGTAAAGAGGGCCCCAAGGAATGACATTACAAGGCGGATCACGAACCGGCCCCCTTTCGTTGGCCCCCATATAGGCGCTGAGCCCGGCAGGGTCAAAACAACTCGGGCGATGCGCGCGCCGAATCCCGCCTATCGCGGCGTCACACCTGCGCGAGCGTTACTGCCTGACCAAGGCCGCCTCGGCCGCGTCGGCTTTGGCCCAGGCGGCGATGGCCTGTCCGACCGCCGCGGCCATGCGGGCGCGCCAGCCGGGGTCTTGCAGGTTCTTCAGGTCGCTGTCGCTCGACAGAAACCCGAGCTCCAGAAGCGCCGACGGCACGTCGGGCGATTTCAGCACCGAGAACGCCGCCATCTGATGCGGCCGCTTGTGCATCTGCAACCCGGCCGCCTTGATCGCCGTCACCAGGGCTGCGGCGAAACGATCCGACCGGGGCTGTGTTTCGGTCCGCGCCATCTCCATCAGCACGGTGGCGATCTGGTCGTCGGCGTTCGACAGATCGACGCCCGACAGGATGTCGTCACGGTCATGGCGGGCGGCCAGTTCGGCCGAGGCCTTGTCGGTCGCCTCGTCGGACAGGGTGTAGACGGTGGCCCCGGTCGCCTCGCGCGCGCTTTCGGCGTCGGCGTGGATCGACAGGAACAGATCGGCCCCCGCCGCGCGGGCGATGGAAAGCCGGGTTTCCAGCGGCACGAATTCATCGGCCGAGCGCGTCAGAATCACTTGCACCCCCTGCCGGATCAGCCCGTCCCTGAGCTGGCGCGCAAAGCTCAGCGTGAGGTCGGCCTCGTGCACATCGCCGCTGATGGAACCGGGGTCGATCCCGCCGTGGCCGGGGTCGAGCACCACCAGCAGCGGCGCGGCGCCGGTCTGGCGCCTCTTCGGCGGGCCGACGGGGGCCGGGGCGGGCAGCGCCCAGAGGCTGGCATCGGTCTTGCCCGCGGTGGCGGCGAAGGTGTCGGCGCTGACCGGCTGCAGTTCCAGCCGCACGGCGGCGCGGCCGCGCAGGTTGCGGGTTTCCATCTCGGCCTGTTCGACGGCGTAGGGGCCGTCCAGTTCCACCACCATGCGCGACCAGCCCGCCTGCAACAGCCCCGCCCGGATCGCCGTGACGTGGCGCGAGGAGGACAGTTTCGCCGGGTCCAGCGCACGCCAGTCAACCTCGCGGAAGTCAAGGACAAGGCGCGGCGGGTTCATCATCGTCGAGATGCGGTAGGGCACCGGCTGGCTGAGGTTCAAGAGCACCGCGATCGAGGGCGTCAGCGTGGGGTCGAAGCCGGCGCCCTGATCGGTGATCGCCGAACCGGCCGGATCGAAGCGGGCCAGCGCCGACAGGTCATCAGCCCGCACCCCGCCCGCAACGGCCAGACCCCCGGCCAGTGCCCCGGCCAGTGCCAGTGCCGCGATCATCCGAATGAAGCTGCCCATCCCTGCCCTCTTGGCGCCAAGGCTACGCCATTTCCTGCGGCGCGACAAACCCTTGGCCGAAGTTCGTGATACCGATTTTGCACCGATTTCGCACCGAAAACACACCGACGTTCTACCGCCGGTTGGCGAAGGCGCGCAGCCGCTCCAGCCCCTCGGCAATGTCAGCCGTCGCCCGCGCGTAGGAAAACCGCATGGTCTGCCCGCCGCGCAATGGGTCGAAGTCCAGCCCCGGCGTGACCGCCACCCCGGCCTCGGCCAGGATCTCGGCGGCAAAGGCGCGGCTGTCACGGGTCAGGTCGGACACGTCGGCGTAGATGTAGAAGGCGCCATCGGGCGGCGCGATCCTGGTGAAGCCCGCCTTCGGCAACCCTTCCAGCATCAGCCGCCGGTTTTCGGCATAGACGGCGACGTTGGCGCGAAGTTCGTCATCGCAGTCGAGCGCCGCCAGTGCCGCGATCTGGCTGGCATGGGGCGGGCAGATGAACATGTTCTGCGCCAGCCGCTCGATGATGCGCACATGATCAGCCGGCACCACCATCCAGCCGATGCGCCAGCCGGTCATCGAGAAATACTTCGAGAAGGAATTGATGACGTAGACGTCATCGCTGACTTCCAGCGCCGACACCGCGCGGCCCTCGTACTGGATGCCGTGGTAGATCTCGTCGGAGATGAAGCTGATGCCGCGACCCGCGCAATGGGCGATCAGCGCCGACAGCGCCGCGCGGCCCAGCATGGTGCCCGAGGGGTTGCCGGGCGAGGCGACGATCAGGCCCCGAAGGTCGGGCACCGCCGCCAGATCGGCGGGCACCGGTTGCAGGCGGTTCGCGTCGGTGGTGGGCAGGCCGACCGGGGTCAGCGACAGCGCGCGCAGGATCTGGCGGTAGGACGGGTAGCCCGGTTCGCCCAGCGCCACCCGCTCGCCCGCGTCAAAGAGCGCGGTGAAGGCCAGCAGGAACGCGGCCGAGGAGCCCGCGGTGACCACCACGCGGGCGGGGTCGAGGTCCACGCCGTACCAGCGGCGGTAAAGTTGCGCGATGCCCGCCCGCAGGTCCGGCAGGCCCAGCGCCACGGTATAGCCCAGCGGCCCGGCCGCCATCGCCTGCACCAGTGCGGCGCGGGCGCCCGCCGGGGCGGGCGTGCCGGGCTGGCCGACCTCCATGTGGATGACATGACGCCCGGCCTCTTCCGCCGCCCGCGCCGCCTCCATCACGTCCATGACGATGAAAGGGTCGACCGCGCCCCGCCGTGATGCCCGCATCTGCCGCCCCCTTCGCCCAGGTGTTCAGGTTCTTCCCAGCCGGACGCGCGCCGGTCAACCCCGCCCGTCGCCGCGCCCGCGCGGAAACCGGCCGCGCGACACCCCGGCCGCTTGCCTCTGCCGCCCGATCTGCGATGCTTCGCGCCAACGCACCCCACGACCGATGAGGATTTCCGATGCCCCGTTTCCGCCTTGCGCTGGCCCTTGCGCTGGCCTTCGCCGCGCCGCTGGCGGCGCCCGCCGCGCCGCTCGATCTGACCGACATGTCCGACAGCGACCGCGCCGCCTTTCAGCAGGAGGTGCGGACCTACCTGCTGGCCCATCCCGAGGTGCTGGTCGAGGCGATCAAGGAACTGGACTCGCGCCAAGCGGCGCAGCAGCAGCAATCCGACGTGCAACTGGTGAAATCGAACGCGGATGCGCTGTTCAAGGACGGGTCGTCCTTTGTCGGCGGCAACCCGAACGGCAATGTGACGCTAGTCGAGTTTCTCGATTACCGCTGTGCCTACTGCCGCAAGGCCTATGACGAGGTGAACCAACTGGTGAAGGCCGACGGCAACATCCGCTTTGTGGTGAAGGAATTCCCGATCCTGGGTCAGCAGTCCGAGATCTCGTCGCGCTATGCCATCGCGGTGTTGCAGGCCGACGGGCCCGACGCCTATGCCAAGGTGCATGACGCGCTGATCACCTTCCGCGGCGAGGTGAACGCGGCCTCGCTGACCGAATTGTCGGGCAAGTTCGGGCTGGATGCCAAGGACCTGCTGGCGCGGATGGACTCGGACGCGGTGAGCAAGGTGATCACCACCAACCGCGCGCTGGGCGACCAGATGCAGATCAGCGGCACCCCGACCTTCGTGCTGGCCGACCAGATGGTGCGGGGTTACCTGCCGCTGGACGGGATGAAGGAGATCGTCACCAAGGTGCGGTCGGAATAGGCGCGCGGCGGCGGGCGGTTATTCGGCCGCCTTTGCCTCGGCCGCCTCGATCTCGGCAGCCTTCGCTTCGACCAGCTCGACGATGTGGTCGATCATCCGGTCGTTGCCAAGCTTGTGGCTTTGCTTGCCCGCCAGGTAGACCATGCCCGACCCCGCGCCGCCGCCGGTGAAACCGATGTCGGTCATCAGCGCCTCGCCGGGGCCGTTCACCACGCAACCGATGATCGAGAGCGACAGCGAGGTGGTGATGTGGGCCAGCCGGTCTTCCAGCGCCGCCACCGTCGTGATCACATCGAAGCCCTGCCGGGCGCAGGACGGGCAGGAGATGATGGTGACGCCGCGGTGGCGCAGGCCGAGCGATTTGAGAATCTCGAACCCCACCTTGACCTCTTCCACCGGGTCGGCGGAGAGGGAAACCCGGATCGTGTCGCCGATGCCGGACCACAAGAGGTTGCCCAAGCCGATCGCGGATTTGACGGTGCCGGAGACGAGGCCGCCCGCCTCGGTGATGCCAAGGTGGATCGGCGCGTCAGTGACCTCGGCCAGTTGCTGGTAGGCAGCGGCGGCGAGGAAGACATCCGACGCTTTCACCGAGATCTTGAATTCGTGAAAGTCGTTGTCCTGCAATATTTTGATGTGGTCGAGGCCGGATTCCACCATCGCCTCGGGGCAGGGTTCGCCGTATTTCTCCAGCAGGTGGCGTTCCAGCGATCCGGCGTTGACGCCGATGCGGATCGAACAGCCGTGATCCTTGGCGGCCTTGATCACCTCGCGCACCCGGCGGGCGTCGCCGATGTTGCCGGGGTTGATGCGCAGGCAGGCGGCGCCCGCCTCGGCGGCCTCGATCGCGCGTTTGTAGTGGAAGTGGATGTCGGCGACGATCGGCACCGGGCTTTCGGCGACGATGGCCTTCAGGGCGCGGGTGCTGTCTTCGTCCGGGGTCGAGATGCGCACGATGTCGGCCCCCGCGACGGCGCAGCGCTGCACCTGATCGAGCGTGGCGGCGACGTCGGAGGTGATGGTGTTGGTCATCGTCTGCACCGAGATCGGCGCGTCGCCCCCCACGGCCACGCGGCCGACCATGATCTGGCGCGACTTGCGGCGTTCGATGTTGCGCCAGGGGCGGATGGGGTTCAGCGACATGGGCAACCTCACAGGCGGGGATGCGCCTAATCTAAAGCGGATCAGGGTCAACTTGAATCGGAAATCGCTGCCTCTCGCTTCGCGCGAACGCATTTTCCGATCCGATTGTTTTCGCAAGACCCTGATCCGCGCCAGGGCATCCCCACCGGCGCGGCAATCCTTGGCGTTACTTCGTGCTGGCGTCGGCCACGGCGACCGCCTTGGCCAGCGCCGGATCGCGGGTCAGGTTGGCAACGCTGTAGCTCGACTGCAGGTTCTCGGCGCTGAGCGCGAGGTTCTTGACGACCTGCGAGCCCGGCGAGGCGGGGCCATAGGCCTTGCCGTTGAGCAGGAAGTAGATCGCGCCCGAGTTGCCGGCGCGCAGGCGCGCGGGTTGTTCGGTCTGCGGAACGGTCCATTTCTCGCCGGCGTCGAGGATCTTCTCGAACAGCACGGTGCCGTCGGTGGCGGAGACCCGCACCCAGGACGGGCGAACCGCCATGATCTGAACCGGCGGGGCGGCGTCGGCGACGACCTTGGGCGCGGTGTCGGCGGGCGTGGTGCCCGCGGCGGCGGCAAGGGCGGCGGCGATCGAGGTATCGGCCGGCGCCGACGTGGCATCCTGAGCGGCCGCGTCGGGGTTGATCGCGGCGATCGGGCCGTCGCGCGGCACCAGCACCGGCACGTCAAGCGGCTGCGGCCGGTAGAGCCGGTCGAGCGCATCGGCCGAGGGCACGGTGACGCCTGCGACCTGATCGCCCGCGCCCGTCGCGGCCCCTGCGGGCAGCTTGGCCACGCCCGCCAGCGGGTCGAGGCTGGCCACCACGCCGGGCGCCTGATCGACCGGCGAGACCTGCACACGCTGCACCTGCTGCAGCACGCTCCAGCCGCCGTAGCCGACCACGCCGATCAGCGCGAGCAGCACGAGAACCGAGCCCACCGCGCCGGGTTGCACACCCGAGAAGAGGCCGGGACCGTGCGGCACGAAGGTGGCGTTGGGGTTGGCCAGCGGGTCGCGGTGTTCGGGTTTCGGGCGCGCCTTGGGCGCCGCGCGCACCGACGAGGCGGCGGCCGACATGCCGTGGGCGACGGTGAAATTGGCTTCCTTGCAGAACCGCTCATAGGCCTGTTCCGGGTCCATCGACAGATACCGGGCGTAGGAGCGGACATAGCCAGCCACAAATCCTTGTGTCTCGAAGGCCGAGACATCGCAGTTCTCGATGGCCGCGACATAGGTCGCCTTGATCTTCAACTCGCGCTGGACATCGAGCAGCGACTTGCCCAGCGTGGCCCGTTCGCCGCGCATCAGATCACCCAGTTTCAGCTCGAAATCGTCGAAGCCTTTCGGCTTCTCCTCATCCTTCGCCGAGGGCCTGCCCCTACGCCCGATCATGCGATCCGCCTCATGCCTGTTCCGTCTTAATAGCGGTTAAGTGGCGTGCGCGGGCGCGACTCAGCCTGCGATTACCTTGTCGAAGACGTAACACAGGGGCGTGATGGATGCACCCGCAGAAGACGTCAGGCAGACATCTCGGCGCGATTCAGCGCACAATGTGACCAGAGTTGATCCATCGCCTGAACCAGACCGTCGATCATCTCCGCGTCATGCACCGGCGAGGGGGTGAAGCGCAGCCGCTCGGTGCCTTTCGGCACGGTCGGGTAGTTGATCGGCTGGACGTAGACGCCGAAATTCTCCAGCAGCATGTCCGACAGCATCTTGCAATGCTTGGGGTCGCCGACATGCACCGGCACGATATGGCTGCCGTGGTCGATCAGCGGCAGGCCGAGGCCCTTCAGCCGCAGCTTGAGCGTGCGGGCCACGGCCTGATGGCGGTCGCGCAGGGCCTGATCGGTCTTCAGGTGCGCCACCGAGGCGGCGGCACCCGCCGCGATGACCGGCGGCAGCGAGGTGGTGAAGATGAAGCCCGGCGCGTAAGACCTTATGGCATCAACCATTTTCGCGCTGGCGGCGATGTAGCCGCCGAACACGCCGAAGGCCTTGCCCAGGGTGCCGTTGATGATGTCGAGCCGCCCCATCTGGCCGTCGCGCTCGGCGACGCCGGCGCCGCGGGGGCCATACATCCCGACGGCGTGGACCTCGTCGAGGTAGGTCAGCGCGTTGAACTCGTCCGCGAGGTCGCAGATCGCGGCGATCGGGCCGAAGTCGCCATCCATCGAGTAGATCGATTCGAAGGCGATCAGCTTGGGCGCGGCGGGGTCGTCAGCCGCCAGCAGGGCGCGCAGGTGCGCCACGTCGTTGTGGCGGAAGATGCGCTTTTCGCCGCCGCCACGCTTGATCCCCTCGATCATCGAGGCATGGTTCAGCGCGTCGGAATAGATGATCAGGCCGGGGAAGATCGTCCGGAGCGTGCTGAGTGTCGCGTCATTGGCGATGTAGGCCGAGGAAAACACCAGCGCCGCCTCTTTGCCGTGCAGGTCGGACAGCTCCGCCTCCAGCCGCTTGTGATAGACCGTGGTGCCCGAGATGTTGCGCGTGCCGCCCGACCCGGCGCCGGTGGCGTCCAGCGCCTCGTGCATCGCGGCCAGCACTACCGGGTGCTGCCCCATGCCGAGGTAATCGTTGCCGCACCAGACGGTGATCTCCTTCTCGGTGCCGTCCGGCTTGCGCCAGACCGCGTGCGGATAGGCCCCGTTGCGTCGCTCGATATCGATGAACGTCCGATAGCGGCCTTCGTCGTGCAGACGTTGCAGGGCCGCATCAAGCGATGAGTCGTAAGTCATTCCAAGTCCCTCGCGCCGGGTTGCTATGGAGCGCAGTAAGGCGCCCGTTCGCGCTGCGCCTTGATATCGGTCAAATGGCGCGGAAGGCCAAGGGGGCAATTTGCCGCCCCGCCCCGGCCACTGGACTCGACCGGCGCCGGTGCTAGGCTTGCCCGCAACCAGAAAAGGAGACCCCGATGTCACTCGACGCCGTGCTTGCCCGGATCGACGAAACCCTGCCCGCGGCGACCGAGCGCCTGCTGGACCTGCTGCGCATCCCCTCGATCTCGACCGATCCGGCCTACAAGGCCGATTGCGACCGCGCGGCGGATTGGCTGGCGGCGGACCTGACGGCGCTTGGCTTCACCGCCTCGAAACGGCCGACCACCGGGCATCCGATGGTGGTGGCGCATAGTGGCGGCACCGGCCCGCATATCCTGTTCTATGGCCACTATGACGTGCAACCGGTTGATCCGCTGTCGCTTTGGGATCGCGACCCGTTCGACCCGGAGATTCAGGACGGCCCCAAGGGCAAGCTGATCCGGGCGCGCGGCGCGAGTGATGACAAGGGCCAGTTGATGACGTTTGTCGAGGCCTGCCGGGCGTGGAAAGAGGTGAACGGCGCGCTGCCGCCGAACCTGACGCTGTTCTTCGAGGGCGAGGAGGAATCGGGCTCGCCCTCGCTGATCCCGTTCATGCAGGCGAACGCGGCGGAGTTGAGGTCCGACATCGCGCTGATCTGCGACACCGGCCTGTTCGAGTCCACCGTTCCCGCAATCGTGACCATGCTGCGCGGGCTGCTGGGCGAGGAAATCACCGTCCGGGGGCCGAACAAGGATTTGCATTCCGGCATGTATGGCGGCGCGGCGATGAACCCGATCCGGGTCTTGTCGACGATCATCGCGAGCCTGCACGACGAGAACGGCCGCATCACCGTGCCCGGATTCTATGACGGCGTGCCCGAACTGCCCGACGCGGTGCGCCAGCAGTGGCAGAGCCTGTCGTTCGACCACGCGAAGTTCCTGGGCGATGTCGGCCTGTCGGTGCCCGCGGGCGAACATGACCGCACACCGCTGGAAATGGTCTGGTCGCGCCCGACCTGCGAGGTGAACGGCATCTGGGGCGGCTATACCGGCGACGGCTTCAAGACCGTGCTGCCGTCCGAGGCCCATGCCAAGATCAGCTTCCGGCTGGTCGGCACGCAGGATCCCTTGGTCATCCGCGAGAACTTCCGCAACCACATCCGCGCGCTGGTGCCGTTCGATTGTCAGGTCAGCTTCCACAGCTACGGCGCCTCGCCCGCGGGCCAGATGGCGATCGACGATCCGGCCTTCGAGAAGGCGCGCGCCGCGCTGACGGCGGAATGGGGGCGGCCCGCGGCCTATGTCGGCTGCGGCGGCTCGATCCCGATCGCGGGCTACTTCAAGTCGATCCTCGGGATGGATGCGATGCTGATCGGATTTGGCCGCGACAACGACCAGATCCACTCGCCCAACGAGAAGTACGACGTAGAAAGCTTCCACAAGGGCATCCGGAGCTGGGCCCGCATCCTTGCCGCGCTGGCCTGAGGATGGATTGCCGGAGGCCCTGCGGGGCCTCCGGCCTGCGGCCGCAGGGGCCGTCACTTCACCACGGTGACCTTGCTGATCAGGTGGCGCTTGCCCGACATGGCCCAGGTCAGCCTGACGCTTTCGCCCGCGGTCAGCGTCTCGGAAAAGCCCTTCGGCAGGGTGAAGGCGCTGCCATCCTGCAGGCGAAGGATCATCTTGTGCATATTCACCGACTTCACCACGCCCTTCGACACATGTGCCGACGCCGCCAGAGGCGTCAGGGCCATCGCGAGGGCCACCAGTCCCGTTGCAATCTTCTTGCGCATCATTCCTGCTCCCATAGGCTGCCCGGACCCGCGGCCGCCGGCCTCAACCTGTTCCGTCCGCCCGGCCTTTCCGGCCGGGTCGGTTCGCCGCGTGAACGCGATCATATCGCATCGGGCCCAACCGCGTCATCACGGCCGCGCGAGGAGATGCATCGGACGCACCCGCCGCCACCGAAAACGGAGGCCCGCAGGCCTCCGCCCGTCTTCCCCGGTGCGCCCGGCTCAGCCGTCGATATGCACTTCGGTGACGGCCATGCTGCCGTCGAGGTCGCGGAAGTGGAGGTCGACACGGGCGCCGGGGGTCAGTTCATTCAGCAACGCCTGACTGACCACCTCAAGGGTGGTGCCGTCCTTCAGGGTGACCGACATCGTCAGCGCGTTGACCGACTGCACGATGGCGTTGTCGTAGTCGCCCTGGGTTTTGGCCAGCACGGCCATCGGCGAGGCGACGAGGATCGCAACGATTGCGGCGGGAATGAACTTGTTGCTCATGATGGAATCTCCGATTTCGTGGACCCTCCAGCGGGTCCGTCTGCTTCCAGGCTCGTCTGGGTTGTCGCGTCGGCCTATCGCGCTTGCGATGCCCGGCAACCCCCGGCCCGTGTTCAGCAGATGGGAAGCCGCTGCGGAGAAAAAAGTGAACCGCACGGTCTAGTTACCCACTGAGAGCCGCCGCGACCGGTGGTGCCGGCGGCGGTCTCGGGGCAGTTCAGGCCGTGGCCATCCGCACCAGCTTGGCGCCCAGCAGCAGCCAGGGGATGCCGTGCAGCGCGAAGTCGAAGATGTCGAGCGGCCGGGTCAGCTGACCGGCGGCCAGCATCTTCAGCTTTTCCCAGATATGCGGTTCCGGGAAGAACGGCGCGAGGCCCAGCGTCAGCGCGGCAACACCAAGGAGGCTTACGGGCACCTGGTCGAGATAGGACATCGGGCGGGCCTTTCCTGAGGATGGCCAACATATTCCATTTTTGGAATTATTTGCAAGGTCAACAGGGAAACTGGCGCGGTTGACGGGGCTCGAACCCGCGACCCCCGGCGTGACAGGCCGGTACTCTAACCAACTGAGCTACAACCGCGCAGGTCTGCCGCAAGGCAGCGTCCGGGGCGATCCGGTGGGGAATGGCGCGGTTGACGGGGCTCGAACCCGCGACCCCCGGCGTGACAGGCCGGTACTCTAACCAACTGAGCTACAACCGCACATCCCCGCCCCGGATCGCCTCCCGGACGTGACGTGCCTCTTACGCACCCCCGCGGGCGGCGTCAAGCGGCGGAGCGCGAAATTAGCGATCCGGCGCGGGGATGAATTCGCCGTCGTCGCCGGGTGGCAGGCGAAAGCGGCCGTGCCTCCAGTCGCCCGCGCGCCAAGCCTCTTTCGCAGCCTCGATCCGCTCCTTCGAGGAGGCGACGAAGTTCCACCAGATGTGGCGCGGCCCCTCCAGCGTCGCACCGCCCAGCAGCAACAGCCGCGCGCCCTGCGGCCCGGCCTTGACCCCAAGCCGGTCGCCGGGACGGAACACCAGCATCCGCCCGACCTCGAAGGTCTGACCGGCGACGGTGACGGCGCCGGACAGCACATAGACGCCGCGATCCTCGTGATTGTCGGGCAGCGGCAGCGTGGCGCCGGGGGCCAGCGTCGCATCGGCGTAGAACGTCTCGGACGGAGTCGCGAGCGGCGCCCGCGCCCCCCAGGCTGCGCCGAGGATGAGCCGCACCTGCTTGCCCTCGCCCTCCAGCAGTGGCAGCGCGTCGGCCCCGGCATGAACAAAGGCGGCGGGGTCGTCCTCGCGGTTCAGTGGCAGGGCGAGCCAGGTCTGGATGCCCGACATCCGCTGCGGCGCCAGCCGGGCCGGGCCGTCGGTGCGCTCGGAATGGGTGATGCCCTGCCCCGCCAGCATCAGGTTGACCGCGCCCGGCTCGATCCACTGATCGGTGCCAAGGCTGTCGCGGTGGTGCATCCGGCCCTCGAACAGGTAGGTCACGGTCGCGAGCCCGATATGTGGATGCGGGCGCACGTCGATGCCCTGCCCGGTCAGGAACTCAGCCGGGCCCATCTGGTCAAAGAAGATGAACGGGCCGACCATCTGGCGCTGCGCCGAGGGCAGCGCCCGGCGCACCTCGAACCCGCCCAGATCGCGCGCCCGCGGCACGATGACGGCCTCGATGGCATCGACAGCGTCGCCGATCGGAATCTGCGGGTCGAGCAGCGGGCTCCAGCTCATCATGCGCCTCCTGGTGCGGTCAGTATGCAATGTAGCGCAAAAGGGACGCGCCCGCCTCGGGAAGTGGCGCGCAGGCGCGGTGCAGGGGCGCACACGAGGGATTTGGCGGGGGCGTGGTGGGTGATGAGGGACTCGAACCCCCGACATCTTCGGTGTAAACGAAGCGCTCTACCAACTGAGCTAATCACCCGGCGCGGTCTCTCTAGCCCGGCGCGGGGCGGCGGTGCAAGGGTGCGCGGGGCTCAGCGCGCGGCCCAGCAGGTCGCCGGAACGCGGAAGAGCGCCAGCGGTTGCTTCAGGTAGAGGCCGGGCGCGGGCGCGATCGGGGCCAGCGGCGCGGCATCGGGGGTGCAGGCCGGGGCGACGTGGCCGACATAGAGCGCGTCGCCGGGCAGGTGCGGCGGCACCGGGTGCGTCATCTCGTAATGGTCGGTGGCGCAACCGCGGTGCGCGCACCCGGCCGGGGGCGCCGCGTAGAACGGCAGGCCCGCAGACCGGCCGGTGTAGAACAGGTCGGCCAGCACGCTCCGGTCATCCGACACGATGGCGGCCACCCCCGCCGCCCGGGCTTCGTCCAGGATGCGGCGGCTGACCTCGGCGCGGCCGAGGTAGCGCGCCAGCAGCGGGCGCCCGCCCGGCCTGGTCAGCGCTCCCGGCGCCAGCGTGGCCAGCGGCAGGGCCACACAGATCGCGGCGTTCAGCGCCAGCGTGGCCGCGCCCAGGCGCGGGCGGCGGGCGGCCAGCGCGAAGACCACCAGCGCGGCGGGCAGCCAGGCGGCGGCGGCCCAGTTGGCATAGGCGCGGTCCAGCAGCGCCTCGACCGCGACGACGCCAAGGATGGGCAGCGCGAAGAGCAGCCACAGGTGCTCGGCCCAGGCGCGGCGGCGCCAGCGCAGCGCGAGGCCCGCGAAGATCAGCGCGCTCAGCGGCCCGAAGATCGCCAACTGGCCGCCGAGGAAATCCGCGAGGGCGGCGGGATGCAGGCGCAGGTCGCGCTCGGGGGCCTTGATCCAGCCGATGTTCTCGGCGGTGTGGCCGAAGGTCGGAAAGCCATGCAGGGCGTTCCAGATCAGGTTGGGCGACAGCACCAGCAGGGTGGTGCCCAGCGCGATCAGCGCGGGCCGCCGACCGGGCCAGGCGCCGGGCAGCAGCACCGCCGCCAGCGCCGCGCCGCCAAGGGCATAAAGCGCCGCGTATTTCGCCAGTGCGCCCAGCCCGAGGCAAAGGCCCGCCAGCGCCGCCATCCCCCGTCCTTCGCCCACCTGCCCCCCACCCGCCAGCACCCGCCGCCAGGCCCAGAGCGCCAGCGCGAGAAACGGAAACATCACCGTGTCGGTCGAGATCAGCAAGCTGCCCACCGCCGCCATCGGCAGCGTGATGTAGCCCGCCGCGACCCAGACCGCGGCCCGCCTGCCCGCCGTTTCGGCGGCGATGCGGGCGAGGATCAGCGCGGTCGCCGCATGGCACAGCGGCGCGGGCAGGCGCACCCAGAACGGCGCATCGGACCCCGCCAGCGTGGTCGCGGCGCGGATCACCCAGCCGATCAGCGGCGGCTTGGAGTAATAGCCGAACGCAAGTTCGCGCCCCCAGAGCCAGTATTGGGATTCGTCGACGAAGAGATCGAGCCGGTCGAACGCCAGCAGCCCGACGCGCAGCGCGGTGACGCCCAGCACGATCACCAGCGCGGGGACAAACCATCCCCGCCGATCAGGCGATGCGGCGCTCGGCACGGATCAGCCACAGATTGCGCGCGTAGATGAAAATGCCCAGCGACTGGCCCAGGATGAAGACCGGGTCGCGCCGCGCCAGCGCATAGAGGAACAGCACCATGCCGCCGCTCATCGAGAAGTACCAGAACGCCACCGGCACCACTGATCGCCCCGCCCGTTCCGAGGCGATCCACTGCACCAGAAAGCGCGCGGTGAACAGCACTTGCCCGACCAGGCCGATGCCGATCCAGATCATGTCGTTGGTCGAGTCGACGTCAAACCAGCTACTCAGCGTGTGAAGCATGGACCTCTTCCTGTTGCGGTGCGGCGGGTTCGGCGAATTCGGTGGCGCGCGCCGTCTTGCGTCGCCGGATCAGCCAGGCGACCCCGGCCAGATCGGCGATGCCGACCAGCGCGCGTTGAAAATTGCTGTATTTCGATTGCCCGGTGCTGCGCTCGCGATGCGCCACATCGACCAGCACGATCTCCCACCCGTCGCGGCGGGCCAGCGCGGGCAGGTAGCGGTGCATGTGGTCGAAGTAGGGAAAGCCCAGGAACGCATCGCGGCGAAAGCCCTTGAGGCCGCAGCCGGTATCGCGCGTGCCATCCGCCAGCACCCAGGCGCGCAGGCCGTTGGCAAAGCGCGAGGCGAGCCGCTTGGACAGCGTGTCCTGCCGCTTCACCCGCTGGCCCGCGACCAGACCGATGCGGCCGGTCGTGTCGGCCAGCAGCGGCCCCCAGAGCTTGGGCAGCTCCTCCGGCGGGTTCTGGCCGTCGCCGTCCAGCGTGCAGATGATCGCCGCCTCGGCGGCCTGCACGCCGGAATGCACCGCCGCACTCTGCCCGCCCGCATTCGGATGGCGCAGCACGCGCAGTTGCGGCACCTCGGCCCGCAGCGCGTGCAGCCGCGCCGCGGTGTCGTCGGTCGAGCCGTCATCGACGGCGATGATTTCAAAGCCGGGAAGGCCCGCGCAGACCCGCGCGATGGCACGGACCAGAGGCGCGGCGGCCTCGGCCTCATTGTGCATCGGGATGACGATCGCGACCGTTTTCACCGCAGCCCCGGAGGATATGACCCCGGCAGCGGCGGGGCATCTGAACCGAACAGTTTAGGAACGCCGCGCCGGGGTGTCAACCGGGCCTGCCCGACAGCCGTCTTCGCCGCACCGGCATTGCCCCGAAACGCCAACGCGCCCGGCGGGGCCAGGCGCGCAAAGCGAAGCATGGTGGGTGATAAGGGATTTGAACCCCTGACATCTTCGATGTGAACGAAGCGCTCTACCACTGAGCTAATCACCCGTCGGCGGGGGTATTAGCCACACTCGTCGGCATCCGCAAGGGGGGCGCCCGCGCTTTCCTCACCGCTTTCCTGGCCCGGTCCGGGGCGGCGCAGCTTGACGATCAGCACCTCGCCCGAGACCAGATCGCGCTGCCGGTTCACCTTGGCCTTGCCCAGCGGCGGCAGGTTCAACTCATCCCCCCGCGTCAGCGCCAGGCCAAGTTCCTCCAGCACCGCGTCGATGATCTCGCGCGCCTCTTTCTTCTTGGCGTCGGTCCGCTTCAACACGCGGTCGACCAGATCCTTCTTGCGCATCACCGGCGCCGCAACGGTATTTTCGTCGGCGGCGTCGGCCTTGCTGTCACCGCTCGCGGTGGCGACCGGCAGAACCGCAAGGTCTCCCTCGGGTTCGGGGGTGACCTTGGATTTCGATGCCGATGTCTTCTTTGCCATTCCCTGCTGACCTCCACAGGATTTCTGCCTCGCGGTCAATATAGCCCGCTGCCCGGCGCAGGGCTACAGGGTTGCACAGGTCGACCGCGCCGCGGTGCGAAAATGACGCGATGCGGCCGACCCCGATCGAACCGACGACTCCGCATCGTCTGAACGGCGAACAGGCGCGCCCGGTCGGGGCGCATGGCTTCGCTTCGGCGCCGCCCGGTCGAAAACGCCACGGTGTCCCGCTTTCCGTACGCCCCGCACCTGCGGCCGCTTGACAGGAAATCGGGTCGTGACCAACACTTCACCTGACTGTGTCAACCCGTTTTGTCCCGAAAGGATCCGCAATGAAGCGAGTGCTCTGTTCGTCGGCCGTCATGGTCGCACTGATCGCCTCTGGCGCCAACGCCGGCAACCTTGTTGCGCCCAAGATGGAGCCCGCGGTGGCGGTTGCCGCCGCAAAGCAGACCAGTTCATCCTCGGCCATGGTCGTTCCGCTCATCCTGCTGGGGATCGTCGTTCTGGC
>NZ_CBAICG010000031.1:0-39246 GCF_964715405.1 Solirhodobacter sp.
TTCTACTTCCGCACGACGGACGTGACCGGCACGGTGATGCTGCCCGAAGGCACCGAGATGGTGATGCCGGGCGACAACCTGAAGTTCAACGTCGAACTGATCGCCCCGATCGCGATGGAAGAGAAGCTCCGCTTCGCCATCCGTGAAGGCGGCCGCACCGTCGGTGCAGGCGTCGTTTCGAAAATCATCGCGTAACCGGAAACTGGAAGAGGGGCGGCGGGGCGTTCGCGCCCCCCCGCTTCCCGCCAAGCCCAGAGGGCAAGACATGCAAGGTCAGACCATTCGAATCCGGCTGAAGGCCTTCGATTACCGCGTGCTGGATGCCAGCACGCTGGAAATCGTGAATACGGCCAAACGGACCGGCGCTACCGTCCGCGGGCCGATCCCGCTGCCGAACAAGATCGAGAAATTCACGGTTCTCCGTGGTCCGCACATCGACAAGAAGTCGCGCGACCAGTGGGAAATCCGGACGCACAAGCGTCTTCTCGACATCGTCGATCCGACCCCGCAGACCGTGGACGCGCTGATGAAGCTCGACCTCGCGGCCGGCGTGGACGTCGAGATCAAAGTTTAAGGGGGGCACGAAAAGATGCGCTCTGGAGTTATCGCAAAGAAGCTGGGGATGACCCGGCTGTTCCTGGAAGACGGCAAGCAGGTTCCTGTGACCGTTCTTCACCTCGACAGCCTGCAGGTCGTGGCGCAGCGCACCGCCGAGCGGGATGGCTATACCGCCGTCCAGCTTGGTGCGGGCGTGGCCAAGGCCAAGCGGACCACCGCCGCCATGCGCGGCCACTTCGCCGCGGCCAATGTCGCGCCGAAGCGCAAGATCGCGGAGTTCCGCGTGACCCCCGACTGCCTGATCGGCGTCGGCGAAGAGATCACGGCCGACCACTATGCCGCAGGGCAGTTTGTGGACATCGCCGGCACTTCGGTTGGCAAAGGCTTCCAGGGTGCCATGAAGCGGCACAACTTTGGCGGCCTGCGCGCCTCGCACGGGGTTTCGGTCTCGCACCGTTCGCACGGGTCCACGGGCCAGTGCCAGGATCCGGGCAAGGTGTTCAAGGGCAAGAAGATGGCCGGCCACATGGGGGCCGCCCGCGTGACCACGCAGAACCTGCAGGTCATCCGCACCGATGCCGACCGCGGCCTGATCATGGTCAAGGGCGCGGTGCCCGGCAACAAGGGCGGCTGGGTCACGATCAAGGACGCGGTGAAGAAGCCTGCGCCCGAGGGTCTGCCGATGCCTGCGGCGCTGAAATCCGCCAAGGTGGCCGTTGCCGCCGAAGCACACGCTGAAGGAGCCACCGAATGAAACTCGATGTGATCAAGCTCGATGCCGGCAAGGCGGGCTCGATCGATCTCGACGACGAGATCTTCGGGCTGGACCCGCGGGCGGACATCCTGCACCGGGTCGTGCGCTGGCAGCGCGCGAAGGCGCAGGCCGGCACCCATTCGGTGCTGACGCGCGCCGAAGTGTCGTATTCGACCAAGAAGATCTATCGCCAGAAGGGCACCGGCGGCGCTCGCCACGGTTCCAAGAAGGCGCCGATCTTCCGGCACGGTGGTGTCGTCAAGGGTCCGACCCCGCGCAGCCACGCCCATGACCTGCCCAAGAAGTTCCGGGCGCTGGGGCTGAAGCACGCGCTGTCGGCCAAGGCCCAGGCGGGCAAGCTGATCGTGCTGGAAGCGGCCGAGATGAGCGAAGCCAAGACCTCGGTTCTGGCCAAGGCCGCGCGCGAGCTTGGCTGGAAGCGTGTGCTGATCATCGACGGCGCGGAAGTGAACGAAAACTTCGCCCGCGCCGCGCGCAACATCGAAGGCATCGATGTGCTGCCGACGATGGGCGCCAACGTCTATGACATCCTGAAGCGTGACACCCTGGTGATCACCAAGGCCGGTGTCGAAGCCCTGGAAGCCCGTCTTGGGAATGGTGGTCTGAAATGAGCGCGAAACCCGAACACTACGACATCATCCGCAAGCCGGTGATCACCGAAAAGGCAACGATGGCCTCTGAAGCCAATGCGGTTGTCTTCCAGGTGGCAATCGACTCGACCAAGCCGCAGATCAAGGAAGCGGTGGAAAACCTCTTCGGCGTCAAGGTGAAGGCGGTGAACACGCTCGTCACCAAGGGCAAGGTCAAGAAGTTCCGCGGCAAGCCCGGCGTGCGGAACGACGTGAAGAAAGCCTACGTCACGCTCGAAGAGGGAAACACCATCGACGTGACGACGGGCCTCTGATAGAAGGCCGCGACTCCCGCGGCCCCGGTGCTTCCGGGGCCGCGGATCATTTGAGAAACCGGGTCAATGATGACCCGCAAGCTGACGGAAGACAGAAAGCATGGCACTCAAGTCGTACAATCCGACGACGCCTGGCCAGCGAGGGCTGGTTCTGATCGACCGTTCGGAGCTTTGGAAAGGCCGCCCGGTCAAGACCCTCACCGAGGGTTTGACCAAGTCGGGCGGACGGAACAACACCGGACGGATCACGATGTGGCACAAGGGTGGTGGCGCAAAGCGTCTCTACCGCATCGTGGACTTCAAGCGCACGAAGTTCGATATGCCCGCAACCGTTGAGCGGATCGAATACGATCCGAACCGGACCGCGTTCATCGCGCTGGTGAAATACGAGGATGGCACCCAGGCCTACATCCTTGCGCCGCAGCGTCTGGCTGTTGGTGACAAGGTCGTGGCCGGTGCCAAGACCGACGTGAAGCCGGGCAACGCGATGCCGTTCTCGGGGATGCCGATCGGCACGATCGTGCACAACGTCGAGCTGAAGGCCGGCAAGGGCGGCCAGCTGGCGCGCGCTGCGGGCACCTACGCCCAGTTCGTCGGTCGTGATGGCGGCTACGCGCAGATCCGGCTGTCGTCGGGCGAACTGCGGATGGTGCGCCAGGAGTGCATGGCGACGGTTGGCGCGGTCTCGAACCCCGACAACTCGAACCAGAACCTCGGCAAGGCCGGGCGTCGTCGGCACATGGGCATCCGCCCGACGGTGCGCGGCGTCGCGATGAACCCGATCGACCACCCGCACGGCGGCGGCGAAGGCCGCACCTCGGGCGGGCGGCATCCGGTTACCCCGTGGGGCAAGGGCACCAAGGGGACCAAGACCCGGAAGAACAAGACGACGGACAAGTATATTGTCCGGTCGCGCAATGCGAAGAAGGGGCGGTAATCCATGTCACGTTCGGTTTGGAAGGGCCCCTTTGTCGACGCCTATCTGCTGAAGAAAGCAGAGGCCTCGCGTGGGTCGACGCGCAGCGAAGTGATCAAGATCTGGTCGCGTCGCTCGACGATTCTGCCGCAGTTCGTCGGTCTGACGTTCGGCGTCTACAACGGCAAGAAGCACATCCCGGTGAACGTCACCGAGGAAATGATCGGCCAGAAGTTCGGTGAATACGCGCCGACGCGGACCTATTACGGTCACGCCGCCGACAAGAAAGCGAAGAGGAAATAAGCGTCATGGGTAAGGAAAAGAATCCGCGCCGCGTGGCCGATAACGAGGCGATGGCGAAGCTGAAGATGCTGAAGACATCGCCGCAGAAGCTGAACCTCGTCGCTGGCCTGATCCGTGGCAAGAAGGTGGAAAAGGCTCTGGCCGACCTCACCTTCTCGAAGAAGCGCATCGCCGGTGACGTGATGAAGTGCCTGCAATCCGCCATCGCCAACGCCGAGAACAACCACGGGCTCGACGTCGATGAACTGGTTGTGGCCGAGGCCTATGTCGGCAAGAACCTGACCCTGAAGCGCGGTCGCCCGCGCGCCCGCGGCCGGTTCGGCAAGATCATCAAGCCGTTCTCGGAATTGACGATCAAGGTCCGTCAGGTCGAAACCGCAGCCGTTGGGGAGCAAGCGTAATGGGTCAGAAGGTCAATCCGATCGGCATGCGCCTTCAGGTCAACCGCACCTGGGACAGCCGCTGGTTCGCCGAGTCGAAGGACTACGGCAACCTTCTGCTCGAAGACCTCCGCATGCGTGCGTTCATCTTCGAGGAAGCCAAGCAGGCCGGCGTGAGCCGCGTGATCATCGAACGCCCGCACAAGAAATGCCGCGTGACGATCCACACGGCACGCCCGGGCGTGATCATTGGCAAAAAAGGCGCCGATATCGAGACGTTGCGCAAGAAGCTTGCGGCCTTCACGAAGTCGGAACTGCATCTGAACATCGTCGAAGTGCGCAAGCCCGAACTTGACGCGCAACTGGTGGCCGAATCGATCACCCAGCAGCTTGAGCGCCGCGTGTCGTTCCGGCGCGCGATGAAGCGCGCGGTGCAGAACGCCATGCGCATGGGCGCGCTGGGGATCCGTGTGAACGTCGGTGGCCGCCTTGGCGGCGCCGAGATCGCGCGGACCGAGTGGTACCGCGAAGGCCGCGTGCCGCTGCACACCCTGCGCGCCGACATCGACTATGCGGTGCACGAGGCGAAAACCGCCTATGGCATCATCGGCGTGAAGGTCTGGATCTTCAAAGGCGAGATCCTCGAGCATGATCCGCAGGCGCATGACCGGCGGATGCAGGAAGCCAATGACAGCGGTGGGGCTTCGCGCCCGCCGCGCCGCGACGACCGCGACCGTCGCGACGCGCGCTAGGGAGAAAGACGATGCTGCAACCAAAGCGCACCAAATTCCGCAAACAGCACAAGGGCCGTATCCACGGCGAGGCCAAGGGCGGGTTCAACCTCGACTTCGGCACCTATGGCCTGAAGGCGACCGAACCCGAGCGCGTCACCGCGCGTCAGATCGAGGCCGCACGCCGCGCCCTGACCCGCCACATGAAGCGCCAGGGCCGGGTCTGGATTCGGATATTCCCGGACGTTCCGGTCACCTCCAAGCCCACCGAAGTGCGGATGGGCAAGGGCAAGGGCTCGGTCGACTACTGGGCCGCCCGAGTGAAGCCGGGCCGCATCATGTTTGAGATTGACGGCGTGGCCGAATCCGTGGCAAGGGAGGGCCTTCGCCTCGCAGCGATGAAACTTCCGGTCACCAGCCGGATCGTTGTCCGCGAGGACTGGTAATCCAATCCACTCGGACCCCCGCGGCAACGCGGGGGCCGCGTATTTTTTGAAGTTCATCAGGCACAGGGTAACCCGCTTCGGGGCCTTCTGATGAGTGCGAAAGGAAGAGGCGATGAACGCCGAAGAACTGAAGGGCAAGACGCCCGACCAGCTGCGCGATGCGCTGGTGTCGCTGAAGAAGGAGGCGTTCAACCTCCGCTTTCAGCAGGCGACCGGCCAACTTGAGAATACCGCCCGCATGCGCCTCGTCAAACGTGACGTTGCCCGCGTGAAGACGGTCCTGACCCAGAAAGCCGCGGAAGCGGCGGCGAAGTAAGGAGCACGCACATGCCCAAACGCATCCTGCAAGGCACCGTGACGAGCGACAAGAACGAGCAGACGATCACCGTCCTCGTTGAACGCCGCTTCAAGCACCCGGTCATGCTGAAGACCGTCCGGAAATCGAAGAAGTACCGGGCGCACGATGAGAACAACCAATTCAAGGTTGGCGACACTGTCCGCATCGAAGAGTGCGCGCCGATTTCGAAAACGAAACGCTGGACGGTGGTGACTGAAGCTTCGGCTTGACTCATCCCTTTCCGGTTTGAACGAAACCCTGGGGCAGCCGGAAGGCCAAGTCCCCAAAGGTCGGGAGAAACCAAATGATCCAGATGCAGACCAATCTGGATGTAGCTGACAACTCCGGCGCTCGCCGGGTGCAGTGCATCAAGGTTCTGGGTGGCTCGCATCGCCGCTATGCTTCCGTGGGCGACATCATCGTGGTGTCGGTCAAGGAAGCGATTCCGAAAGGCCGTGTGAAGAAGGGCGACGTCCGCAAGGCCGTTGTCGTGCGCACCGCCAAGGAAGTTCGCCGTGAAGACGGCACCTCCATCCGCTTCGACCGCAATGCCGCCGTCATCCTGAACAACCAGGGCGAACCGGTCGGAACCCGTATCTTCGGGCCGGTCGTGCGCGAGCTGCGGGCGAAGAACTTCATGAAGATCATCTCGCTGGCGCCGGAGGTGCTCTGATGGCCGCAAAACTCAAGAAGGGCGACAAGGTCGTCGTGCTGACGGGCAAGGACAAGGGCCGTCAGGGTGAGATCGGCCTGGTGATGCCGCAGGCGAACAAGGCCGTGGTCGAGGGCGTCAACGTCGCGATCCGCCATACCAAGCAAAGCCAGACCACGCAGGGCGGCCGCATCCCGAAAGCGATGCCGATCGACCTGTCGAACCTGGCGCTGCTGGACAGCAACGGCAAGGCGACGCGGGTCGGTTTCCGGGAGGAAAACGGCACCAAGGTCCGCTTCGCCAAGACCACCGGGGAGACGATCTGATGCTTGACGCAGCAAATTACACCCCGCGCCTGAAGGCGCTCTACAAGACCACGATGCGCCCGGCGCTGAAGGAAGAGTTCGGCTACACCAACGACATGCAGATCCCCCGGCTCGAGAAGATCGTGCTGAACATGGGCGTCGGCGAAGCCGTCAAGGACACCAAGAAGGTGAAGACCGCGGCGGAAGAGCTGTCGCGGATCGCCGGACAGAAGGCCGTCATCACCCACGCCAAGAAGTCGATCGCCGGCTTCCGCGTCCGTGAAGAAATGCCGCTGGGCTGCAAGGTCACGCTGCGCGGTGACCGGATGTACGAGTTCCTCGACCGCCTGATCACCATCGCACTGCCCCGCGTCCGCGACTTCCGCGGCGTCAAGGGCTCGTCCTTCGACGGCCGCGGCAACTTCGCGATGGGCCTGAAAGAGCAGATCGTGTTCCCCGAGATCGAGTTCGACAAGGTCGACGAGGTTCTCGGGATGGACATCATCATTTGCACGACGGCGGATAACGACGCGGCAGCGAAGGCGCTGTTGAAGCTCTGCAACATGCCCTTCAACAGCTGATCGCGGGAGGAACAGGATATGGCTAAGAAGTCTATGGTTGAACGCGAACTGAAGCGCCAGAAGATGGTGAAGCAGTACGCATCCCGCCGCGCCGCCCTGAAAACGGTGGCCAAGAACCAGGAGCTGACGGTGGAGGAACGCTTCAAGGCGAACCTCAAACTGGCGGCACTGCCCCGCAACTCCTCGGCGACACGCCTGCACAACCGGTGCCAACTCACCGGCCGCCCGCATGCGTATTACCGCAAGCTGAAACTCTCGCGGATCATGCTGCGCGATCTGGCCTCGTTCGGCCAGATCCCGGGCATGGTCAAGTCGAGCTGGTAAGGAGATCGCGATGTATGTGAACGATCCGATCGGCGACATGCTCACGCGCATTCGCAACGCCCAGCTTCGCGGCAAGTCCACCGTGGCGACGCCGGCGTCGAAGCTGCGCGCCTGGGTGCTCGACGTGCTGTCCGACGAAGGCTACATCCGTGGCTACGAGAAGAAAGACAGCGAGAACGGCCAGGGCGAACTGGTGATCAGCCTCAAGTACTACGAGGGCGCCCCGGTGATCCGCGAACTGAAGCGCGTGTCGAAGCCCGGTCGCCGGGTGTACATGAGCGTCAAGGACATCCCGAGCGTCCGCAATGGCCTCGGCGTCTCAATCGTCTCGACACCGAAGGGTGTCATGTCCGATGCAGCAGCACGGTCCGCCAACGTTGGCGGCGAAGTGCTCTGCACCGTGTTCTGAGGAGGGTGGGATGTCTCGTATTGGCAAGAAACCGGTCGAGCTGCCCAAGGGGGTTTCCGCAACCCTCGCCGGCCAGACCGTCGAAGTGAAGGGGCCGAAAGGCACCCTGACCTTTACCGCGACCGACGACGTGACGATCACGCTCGAAGGCACGCAACTGAAGGTGGCGCCGCGCGGCACGTCCAAGCGTGCGCGCTCGCAGTGGGGCCTGAGCCGCACGATGGTGGCGAACCTCGTCACCGGTGTGACCACCGGCTTCAAGAAAGAGCTCGAGATCAACGGCGTGGGTTACCGCGCCGCGATCCAGGGCAATGTGCTGAAGCTCGCGCTGGGCTACAGCCACGACGTGAATTTCGAGGTGCCCGCGGGTGTGACGATCACCACGCCGAAGCAGACCGAGATCATTATCGAGGGCATCGACGCCCAGCTTGTCGGCCAGGTCGCGGCAAACATCCGCGAATGGCGTGGTCCCGAGCCCTACAAGGGCAAAGGGATCAAGTACAAGGGTGAGTTCATCTTCCGCAAGGAAGGCAAGAAGAAGTAAGGACGGCAGAAATGGCGAACAACAAAAGAGAGCTGTTCCTCAAACGCCGCCTGCGCGTTCGGAACAAACTGCGGGCGATGTCGCACGGGCGTCTGCGCCTGTCCGTGCATCGGTCGAACAAGAACATCAGCGTGCAGCTGATCGACGATGTGAAAGGCGTGACCATCGCCGCGGCCTCCTCGCTGGAGAAGGATCTCGGTGTGGTCGGCAAGAACAACGTCGAAGCGGCCGCCAAGGTCGGCGCGGCGATTGCCGAGCGGGCGAAGAAGGCCGGGGTCGAAGAGTGCTATTTCGATCGTGGTGGTTTCCTCTTTCACGGCAAGATCGCGGCGCTCGCCGGGGCGGCGCGTGAAGGCGGCCTGAAGTTCTAGGGAGACGATGATGGCAGAACGTGACAACCGCCGGGAGGGCCGCGATCGTCGTGACGATCGCCGCGAAGAAACCCCGGAATTCGCCGATCGTCTCGTGGCGATCAACCGCGTGTCGAAAACCGTGAAAGGCGGCAAACGCTTCGGCTTTGCCGCACTCGTGGTGGTCGGTGACCAGCGCGGCCGCGTCGGCTTCGGCAAGGGCAAGGCGAAAGAAGTGCCCGAGGCGATCCGCAAGGCGACGGAGCAGGCGAAACGCAGCCTGGTTCGGGTGCCGCTGCGCGAAGGCCGCACGCTGCACCACGACATGGAAGGCCGCCACGGCGCCGGCAAGGTCGTGATGCGCACCGCGGTGGCGGGGACCGGCATCATCGCCGGTGGCCCGATGCGCGCGGTGTTCGAGATGCTGGGGCTGCAGGATGTCGTGGCGAAGTCGCTCGGCAGCACGAACCCCTACAACATGATCCGCGCGACCATCGACGGTCTGACGCAGGAATCGAGCCCCCGTCAGGTCGCGCAGCGTCGCGGCAAGAAGGTGTCCGACATCCTGAAGAAGGCCGACGCCGACGTCGCCGTCGAAGCGTAAGGAGAGACCGCATGGCCAAGACCATCGTCGTTCAGCAGATCGCCTCGGCAGCCCGCCGCCCCGAAATCCAGACCGCGACCCTCAAGGGGCTCGGGCTGAACAAGATGCGCCGCACGCGCGAACTGGAGGATACCCCCTCGGTTCGTGGCATGGTGAACAAGATCAGCCACCTCGTGAAGATCATCGAGGAACGCGGCTAAGGATTGGGCGGGGTTCACCTCCGCCCGACCCAATTCGCAGGGCGGGGGTGACCCCGTCTTCCCCATGAAACCGTGTTTGCCCCATCCGTCGCTGGCGGGGCAATTCCGGCAAGGAGAGAGCGACATGAGACTGAACGAACTGCACGACAATCCCGGCGCGACCAAGAAGCAGAAACGCGTGGCGCGTGGCCCGGGTTCGGGCAAGGGCAAGACCGCCGGCCGTGGCATCAAGGGTCAGAAGTCGCGTTCCGGCGTGGCCATCGGTGGTTACGAAGGCGGCCAGATGCCGCTCTACCGGCGCCTGCCGAAGCGGGGCTTCACCAAGCCGAACCGCAAGGAATGGGCCGTGGTGAACCTGGGCCTGATCCAGAAGTTCATCGACGCGGGCAAGCTGAGCATCGCCGAGACGATCACCGAAGAGGCGCTGGTCGCCGCGGGCCTGACCAACCACAAGCGGGACGGCATCCGCATCCTGGCGAAGGGCGAGATCACCGCGAAGATCGCGCTGGCGGTGTCGGGCGCGTCGAAGCCTGCCGTGGAAGCGGTCGAGAAGGCGGGCGGGACGATCGCGTTCGTCGTGATGCCGAAGACCGAAGCGGCGGCCGAATAAGAGGTTGTGAGCGGGCTCGTTCCCGCTTACATCATCCCTAGTTTTCCTGCGCCGCCGACCGGAAAACGGTTCGGCGGTGCTGTCATGAAAGAGACACCGGCTATGGCATCTGCTGCAGAGCAAATGGCGGCGAACTTGTCGTGGGGGGCGCTCGGGAAGGCGACCGACCTGCGGCAGCGCATCCTGTTCACCCTCGGGCTTCTGGTCATCTACCGTCTTGGCACCTGGATTCCGGTGCCGGGGATCGACCACACCGCGCTGACTCAATTCATGGACAAGGCCTCGACCGGCATCGGCGGCATTCTGTCGATGTTCACCGGCGGCGCAATCCGGCGGATGGGCATCTTCGCGCTTGGCATCATGCCTTACATCTCGGCTTCGATCATCGTGCAGCTTCTGACCACGATGGTGCCGCAGCTCGAAAGCCTGAAGAAGGAAGGCGAGCAGGGGCGCAAGAAGATCAACCAGTACACCCGCTATGGCACCGTCGGCCTAGCGCTGTTCCAGGGCTGGGGCATCGCGCGCTCGATCGAGCTGGGCAAGCTGGCGACCCATCCGGGCCTGAACTTCGAGCTTGCCTGCGTGATCACGCTGGTTGGCGGCACTCTGTTCCTGATGTGGCTGGGTGAACAGATCACCGCCCGCGGCATCGGCAACGGGGTGTCGCTGATCATCTTCGTCGGCATCATCGCGGAAACCCCCGCGGCCGCCGCCCGTTTCCTCAGCCAGGGGCGCGAGGGCGTCGTGTCGCCGGTTGTCATCATCGGGGTGATCCTGATGGTGGTGGCCACCATCGGCTTCGTGGTGTTCATGGAACGCGCGCTGCGCAAGATCCATATCCAGTATCCCCGTCGTCAGGTCGGCATGAAGGTCTATGACGGCGGCTCGTCGCATCTGCCGGTGAAGGTCAACCCCTCGGGCGTGATCCCGGCGATCTTCGCCTCGTCGCTTCTGTTGCTGCCCACCACGATCTCGACCTTCTCGGGCGACCAGACGGGCCCGGTCATGTCGACGATCCTCGCCTATTTCGGCCCCGGTCAGCCGCTCTATCTGGCGTTCTTCACCTTCATGATCGTGTTCTTCACCTTCTTCTACACCCACAACGTCGCCTTCAAGGTGGATGACGTGGCCGACAACCTGAAGAGCCAGAACGGTTTCATTCCGGGCATCCGCCCCGGCAAGAAGACCGAGGAATACCTGAGCTATGTGATGAACCGCATTCTGGTGATCGGCGCGGGCTATCTGGCCTTCGTCTGCCTGTTGCCGGAGATCCTGCGCAAGGAATTCGCCATCCCGTTCTACTTCGGCGGCACCTCGGTGCTGATCGTCGTGTCGGTGGCGATGGATACGGTCAGCCAGATCCAGTCGCATCTGCTGGCCCACCAGTACGAGGGGCTGATCGAGCGGTCGCAGTTGCGCGGCAAGAAGCGGGGCGCGGTGCGCAAGGCCCCGACCCGCAGATGAACGTCATCCTGCTGGGGCCGCCGGGGGCGGGCAAGGGAACGCAGGCCAAGCTGCTGATGGACGAGCGGGGAATGACCCAGCTGTCCACCGGCGACATGCTGCGCGAGGCCAAGACCAGCGGCACCGAGATGGGCCACCGCGTCGCCGAGGTGATGAACCGCGGCGAACTGGTGACCGACGAGATCGTGATCGGCCTGATCGAAAAGAAACTGAACGCCCCGCATGGTGCGGGCTTCATTTTCGACGGCTTTCCCCGCACCCTCGCGCAGGCTGATGCGCTTGGCGCGCTGTTGGCGCGGCATGGCGAAGCGCTGGACGCGGTGATCGAGATGCGGGTGGACGATGCCGCCCTTGTGGCGCGCATCACCGGGCGGTTCACCTGCGCCAAGTGCGGCGCGGTCTACCACGACACCACGATGCCGACGGCGACGCCCGGTATCTGCGATGCTTGCGGCGCGCAGGATTTCACGCGCCGGGCCGACGACACCGCCGATGCGTTGCGCCAAAGGCTGATGGAGTATTACAAGAAGACCTCGCCGCTGATCGGCTATTATCATGCCAAGGGCGTGCTGGTCAGCGTGGATGGCCTGGCCGATATCGACCATGTGGCGCAGGCGATCCGGAAAGTTCTTGACAAATACTGAACGTTCTGGCGGCTCGCCTTGACGGCACCGGAAAAACCCCATATCTCACGGCGTCTCGTAAAGAGAATCGCTTCGTACGGTGGCCTCGGTGCCATTTGAAGCGTTCGAGCCGGTTCGGAACGTCGTTCCGGATCCCGTTGTGAAAAAAGGTTCTGGAATCACGGAACCGCGACGAAAGGATACACGCGTGGCACGTATTGCTGGCGTAAACATTCCGACGGGGAAACGCGTCCCCATCGCTCTGACCTACATCCATGGCATCGGCCCGCACTTCGCCGAGCAAATCTGCGAATCCGTCAAGATCGACCGCGCCCGCCGCGTCAACGACCTGACCGACGCCGAAGTGCTTGCGATCCGCGAGTTCATCGACGCCAACCTGACGGTTGAGGGCGACCTGCGTCGCGAAGTCTCGACCAACATCAAGCGCCTGATGGACCTTGGCTGCTACCGCGGCCTGCGTCACCGCCGCAACCTGCCTGTGCGCGGTCAGCGCACCCACACCAACGCCCGCACCCGCAAAGGCCCCGCAAAGGCCATTGCCGGCAAAAAGAAATAAGGGGAGGCAGGAATGGCTCGTGAAAAGGTTCGCGCAAAGAAGAAAGAGCGGAAGAACATCGCTGCTGGCGTGGCGCATGTGAACTCGTCCTTCAACAACACGAAAATCCTGATCTCCGACGTGCAGGGCAATGCGATCGCTTGGTCGTCGGCTGGCACGATGGGGTTCAAGGGCTCGCGCAAGTCGACCCCCTACGCCGCCCAGATGGCGGCCGAGGATGCGGCCCGGAAGGCCCAGGAGCACGGCATGAAGACCGTCGAGGTCGAAGTGCAGGGCCCGGGTTCGGGGCGCGAGTCGGCGTTGCGCGCGCTGGCTGCAGTTGGTCTGAACGTCACCTCGATCCGCGACGTCACGCCGATGGCGCACAACGGTTGCCGCCCGCCGAAGCGTCGCCGCGTCTGACCGACAGAAATTCTTGCAGGGCCGCGCGATTTCGCGCGGCCCGCATCGTCATTTTATGATCCTCGGGCGTCCGCGGCTTCAGGACATGGGCCGCAGACAGGTATGGAGGCGACAAGCATGATCCACAAGAACTGGCAAGAACTGATCAAGCCGATGCAGCTTGACGTGAAGCCGGGTGCCGACCCGTCGCGTCAGGCGACGGTCGTGGCCGAACCGCTGGAACGCGGCTTTGGCCTGACCCTCGGGAACGCGCTGCGCCGGGTGCTGCTCTCGTCGCTGCAGGGCGCTGCGATCACCTCGATCCAGATCGACAACGTGCTGCACGAGTTTTCCTCAGTGGCGGGGGTCCGCGAGGACGTGACCGACATCGTGCTGAACCTCAAGGGCGTCGCGCTCAAGATGGAAGTCGAAGGGCCGAAGCGCCTGTCGATCTCGGCCAAGGGGCCGGGCGTGGTGACGGCGGGCGACATTTCGGAATCGAACGGCATCGAGGTTCTGAACAAGGACCACGTGATCTGCCACCTCGACGACGGCGCCGACGTGTTCATGGAACTGACCGTCAATATCGGCAAGGGCTATGTGGCGGCCGACAAGAACCGCCCCGAGGATGCCCCGATCGGCCTGATCCCGATCGACGCGATCTATTCGCCGGTGAAGAAGGTCAGCTACGAAGTGACCCCGACCCGCGAGGGCCAGGTGCTGGACTACGACAGGCTGACGCTGAAGGTGGAAACCGATGGCTCGCTGACGCCGGATGACGCGGTGGCCTATGCCGCGCGCATCCTGCAGGATCAGTTGTCGATCTTCGTCAACTTCGAGGAGCCGGAATCGGCGACCCGCGGTGCCGAGGACGAGGGGCTGGAATTCAACCCGCTCTTGCTGAAGAAAGTCGACGAGCTGGAGCTTTCGGTCCGCTCGGCAAACTGCCTGAAGAACGACAACATCGTCTACATCGGCGATCTGATCCAGAAAACCGAAGCCGAGATGCTGCGCACCCCGAACTTTGGCCGCAAGTCGCTGAACGAGATCAAGGAAGTGCTGTCCGGCATGGGCCTGCACCTTGGCATGGATGTCGAGGACTGGCCGCCGGAGAACATCGAAGACCTCGCC
Organism: Solirhodobacter sp.; assembly: GCF_964715405.1. Taxonomy (NCBI): domain Bacteria; kingdom Pseudomonadati; phylum Pseudomonadota; class Alphaproteobacteria; order Rhodobacterales; family Paracoccaceae; genus Solirhodobacter; species Solirhodobacter sp. The sequence goes on from NZ_CBAICG010000031.1 coordinate 14,106, forward strand.
AAGCGGTTTGAAGACCAGTTCTGATTGACGAACACGGGGGCTGTCGGCTAGACGGCCCCCGATCAAATGCCCGGACTGCCGGGGAATGAACGGGCATGGTGCCCCAAGGTGAGCAGGCCGCGCGACAGGTCTGCCGGACAAAGCAAAACGACGGAGACAACAGATGAACCACGGAGCCGGCTACCGCCGCCTGAACCGCACCCAGGAACACCGCAAGGCGCTGTTCGCCAACATGTGCGGGTCGCTGATCGAGCATGAGCAGATCAAGACGACGCTGCCGAAAGCGAAGGAACTGCGCCCGGTGATCGAGAAGCTGATCACGCTGGCGAAACGCGGCGATCTGCACGCCCGCCGCCAGGCCGCCTCGCAACTGAAGCAGGACGCCTATGTCGCGCGTCTCTTTGACATTCTCGGCCCGCGCTACAAGGACCGTCAGGGTGGCTATGTGCGCGTGCTGAAAGCCGGGTTCCGCTATGGCGACATGGCGCCGATGGCGATCATCGAATTCGTCGACCGCGATCCGAACGCGAAGGGCGCCGCCGACAAGGCGCGCGTTGCCGCCGCCGAGTCCGCCGAAGACTGATCGCGTCCCGACAAGAGACGGCGAGTCTTGCCGACACGAAAGAGCCCGCCATCGGCGGGCTCTGTTCATTCTTGCGGTGCGGATGGCCCGTCGTTCCGGGGTCGGTCAATTCGTCGCAGCGGTGCGAGACTTGCGCCACCCGGTTGGCGTGACGGCGACGCTCGCCACCAGCTCCTCGACCGAATTCGGCGTTACAGGCGTCGATCCGAGGAATTCGAGCACATCGTGCCGCAAGGAAATCGGCAGCGACATGATGCGGGCAAATGCGGAGGGTTCCAGATTACTCTTCATGACACACACTCAACCTGAGTAGTTGGGGACGTGATCAATTTACGGTTGACTGCGAATACCGCAACCTGTCTAAAAAGACATGTCCATGACCCCAGGTATCGATTTGTTGCTCCAGGAGCTCGCGCTGCTGTCCCCGGCCGGGTATTTTCTGGGCCTGCACATCCGCTTTGCGGCCCCGTTGATCACGTTTCAGACCTATCCGCAGGAATGGACCGACCACTACACCAACCAAGGCTACGCCCTGCGCGACCCGATGATCGCCTGGGGCTTCTCGACCACCGGGGCCTCGCGCTGGAGCGAGATCAAGATCCCCGACCCATTCGGTATTTTCGCCCAGGCCGCGTCCTTCGGGATGCGCTACGGCGTGTCGGTGTCCTGTGGCCCGATCAGTTCGCGCACCATCGGCGGGTGTGCGCGCAGCGATCGTGAGTACACCGATCAAGAGCTTCGGAAAATAGAGCAGATGACAAACCGGCTGCACGATACAACGCAGCCACCGGAGAGTCTGACACAGGCGCAGATCGACGCCCTGCGATTAATCGCGGCGGGAGATCGTCATGCTGCGGCAGCCGCCAAGCTCAACATTTCCGAGAGCGCCCTGAAGGCTCGCCTGAACTCGGCTCGACAGCGGTTGCTGGCCAGAACCACTGCCGAGGCTATCCAGCGCGCAAAGGATTACCGTCTGCTTTAGCGTCACGTCTTCCGTCGCCGCGCAGGGTTTCCCCACAAACCCAAGCTGGAGACCAAGACCATGCAAACCACCACGCTTTCCTTTGCCAACATGCACAACCACGGGGAGCTTTTCGCCAACCTTCTTCGCGCACGGCGACAGTCGTTCATCGTGCAGAACAAGTGGGATCTGCCCGAGGCACTCGGGATGGAGTACGACCAGTATGACACCCCGGCCAGCCGCTGGATCGCAGTGCACGAGTTCGGCGAGATTCTCGCCGGCATCCGGCTGACGCCGACCACCGCCCGCTGCGGGATGTACAGCTACATGATTCGCGACGCGCAACGCGGGCTGCTGGAGACGATCCCGGCCGACCTGCTTTACGAAGAGGCGCCGGTGGCCAGTCATGTCTGGGAATCGAGCCGGGTCTTTGTCTCGCACACGACGCCGATGAAGATCCGCCGCCATGTGCACGCCTACCTGATCATGGAGATGATGAAATCGGCGCGCGAACTGGGGGCGACGCGGGTTCTGGGCCTGATCCCGGCGAACTGGCCACGCTGGGCCAGCCGCTGCGGGCTGGATGCCGTAGCGGCCGGGCGTGTGCTGAACATCGACGGCGACGAAAGTCAGTGCGTCACCATCAACCTGATGGGCAATCTGCACTGATCCCACGGGGACACCCGTCTTGCGCGCCCCCGGTTGCAGGACCGGGGGTATCGCGAGGCTTCGATGACGCGACTGCATCTGCGCTTTCACCCGGACGGGCGGCGGCGTAACTTGGCGCCCATGTCCGATCTGTTCGACTCCGCCAAACCAGAGACGCCCGAGGCGCCGCGCCCGCTGGCCGACCGGCTTCGGCCACGGCGCCTGTCCGAGGTGATCGGGCAGGGGGCCGTGCTGTCGCCCGAGGGGCCGCTGGGGTCCATGCTGGCGGCAGGCAGCCTGTCGTCGCTGATCCTCTGGGGTCCACCCGGCGTGGGCAAGACCACCATCGCGCGGCTGCTGGCGGCCGAGACCGACCTGAGCTTCGTGCAGATCAGCGCCATCTTCTCGGGTGTGCCGGAACTGCGCAAGGTGTTCGAAAGCGCGAAATTGCGCCGCCAGAACGGGCAGGGCACGCTGCTGTTCGTCGACGAGATTCATCGCTTCAACAAGGCGCAGCAGGACGGCTTTCTGCCCTACATGGAGGACGGCACGATCCTGCTGGTCGGCGCCACCACCGAAAACCCCAGTTTCGAGCTGAACGCGGCGCTTTTGTCGCGCGCGCAGGTGATCGTGCTGGAACGGCTGTCGCTGGCGGACCTTGAGAGGCTGGCACAACGCGCCGAGCAGGACCTGGGCCGCGCCATTCCGCTGAAGGCCGAGGCGCGCGAACGGCTGCTGGAAATGGCCGATGGCGACGGCCGGGCGCTGCTGAACCTGGTCGAGCAGGTGATGGCCTGGAAGCTGACGGCACCGCTGGATACGCAAGCGCTGGCCCAGCGGCTGATGCGACGGGCGGCGAAATACGACAAGTCGGGCGACGAGCATTTCAACCTGATTTCGGCCCTGCACAAATCGGTGCGGGGGTCGGACCCCGATGCAGCGCTCTACTGGTTTGCGCGGATGCTGGAGGGTGGAGAAGACCCGCGCTATCTCGCCCGCCGCATCACCCGGATGGCGATCGAGGATATCGGGTTGGCCGACCCGCAGGCCCAGACGCAATGCCTGCACGCCTGGGAGCTGTACGAGCGGCTGGGTAGCCCCGAAGGCGAACTGGCGCTGGCGCAGGCGGTGATCTACCTGGCGCTGGCGCCCAAGTCGAACGCGGGCTATACGGCCTACAAGGCGGCGCGGGAAGAAGCGCGGCGCACCGGTTCGGCGATGCCGCCCAAGCACATCCTGAACGCCCCGACCCGGATGATGAAGGATCAGGGCTACGGCGCGGGTTACAGCTATGACCACGATGCCGAGGACGGCTTTTCCGGTCAGGATTACTTCCCCGAGGGAATTCGACGCCCGGTCTTTTATCAGCCCCCCGAAAGGGGCTATGAACGCGAGTTGAAAAAGCGAGTCGAGTATTTCGCCAAGCTGCGCCAGAAGCGGCAGGGCGGCTGAGCCGACCGGATGAGGAACGAGACGGATGTTGATGACGATACTTCAGGTTGCCGTTGGTGGCGCGATCGGCTCGGTGGCCCGCTACCTGTCCGGCGTCGCGGTCATGCGCAGTCTTGGCCCGCATGACTTTCCGCTCGGGGTGATTTTCGTCAACGTCCTGGGGTCGTTCATCATGGGCGCGCTGATCGTGTTTCTCGGCCAGAAGGGCCTGACCCACCTGAACGCCTTCCTCGCCACCGGCATCCTTGGCGGGTTCACCACGTTTTCCTCGTTTTCGCTGGAAAGCTGGCGACTGTTCGACACCGGCCGCTACGAGCTTGCGGCGACCTATATCGGGCTGTCGGTGGGGGTGTCGCTGCTGGCGCTGGTCGGGGGCGTTCACCTGATGCGCACGGTGCTGGCATGAGCGGGGTCAAGACGCTGACGGTTTCCGCCGACGAAGGTGAACAGCGGCTGGACCGCTGGATCAAGCGGCGCTTTCCGCAGGTGACGCAGGGCGCGGTGGAAAAGATGTGCCGCACCGGCCAGGTGCGCGTCGATGGCGGCCGGGTGAAAGCCTCCAGCCACGTCGCGCCCGGCATGGTGGTGCGACTGCCGCCGCTGCCCGATACCCCGCCGCCGCCGCGCGAGGCGCAGGTGGGCGTGTCGAAGTCTGACGCCGAGATGATCCAGGCCGCGGTGCTGTGGAAAGACGAGCACATGATCGTGCTGAACAAGCCCGCGGGCCTGCCCAGTCAGGGCGGCTCGGGGCAGACCGAGCGGCATGTGGACGGGCTGACCGAGGCGCTGAAGTTCGGCTACAAGGACCGCCCCAAGCTGGTGCACCGGCTCGACAAGGATACCTCGGGCATCCTGATGCTGGCCCGCACCGACCGGGTGGCGCGCGCGCTGAGCGAGGCGCTCAGGCATCGGGCGGCGCGCAAGATCTACTGGGCCGTGGTGGCGGGTGTGCCGAACCCGCGCCAGGGCTCGATCAAATACGGGCTGATGAAGGCGCCGGGTCGCGGGCGGGGCGGCGAGGGCGAGAAGATGATCTGCATCCATCCCGCGCAGATGGCCGAACACCCCGATGCGAAACGGGCGCAGACCGATTTCTTCACGCTGTGGTTCCTGGGCAGCCGCCTGTCGTGGATGGCGCTGGAACCGGTGACCGGCCGCACCCACCAGTTGCGCGCCCACATGGCCGAGATCGGGCACCCGATCCTGGGCGACGGGAAGTATGGCGGCTCGTCGCAGGAAAACCAGGGCGACGGCTGGGGCGCGGCGGTCGGCGGCGACATCAGCCGCAAGCTGCACCTGCATGCGCGCAGCCTGACCATCGAACATCCGATCACCAAGAAGATGATGACCTTCACCGCGCCGCTGCCCGAGCACATGAAGCGGACGTGGGAGACCTTTGGCTGGGGCGAAACCGACGTGCCCGCCGACCCCTTCACGGAGAAGGCATGACCGACTGGGCCCCGAAACGCTTCTGGACCGAGGCGCGGGCCGAGGCGGTTGAGGGTGGCTACGCCATCCGGCTTGATACCCGGCCGGTGAAAACCCCGGCGCGGGCGCCGCTGGTGGTGCCGACGCTGCCGCTGGCCGAAGCGATTGCCGCGGAATGGCAGGCGCAGGACAAGGTTGTCGATCCGCGCACGATGCCCTTCACCCGTTCGGCCAATGCCGCCATCGACAAGGTCGCGCCGCAGTTCGCCGAGGTGGCCGACCTGATCGCCGCCTATGGCGACAGCGATCTCTTGTGCTACCGCGCGGTGGCGCCCGCCGTGCTGGTGGCGCGCCAGGCCGCGGGCTGGGATCCGCTGCTCGCCTGGGTCGCCGAGGTGCTGGGGGCACCGCTGCGCCCGGTTCAGGGCGTGACTCACCACCCGCAGGCGGAAGCGAGCCTTCGCAGGCTGGATGCGGTGGTGCGGGCGCTTTCCGCGTTCGAACTGACGGCCATGCACGATCTGGTATCGCTCTCGGGCTCGCTGGTAATCGGCTTGGCGGCGATCCGCGACCATGCCCCGGTCGAGACATTGTGGCGCCTGTCCCGAATCGACGAGGACTGGCAGCGCGAGCTTTGGGGCACCGACGAGGAGGCCGCGGCGGCCGAAGCGGTGAAGCGGGACGCGTTCGCCCATGCGGGGCGGTTTTTCGGCCTGTGCCAAGGGGCGCATCCCTGACCCGCCCGCTGCAGGCGTTCCGCCGCAACACCCCGACGCCAACCGATATTCTCACCTCGCGCAAAAGTGAGCCGATATGGCTCAAGATTCAACGCTTTGGCGCTTGCGTGAGGTAAATCCGACACAAGTCTTGACGTTTTCTTGTGATTTGGACCACACTCCGTCCACTCGGAGGAGAAAACACCTTCGGATCACGTCCCCTCCTAGCGGACCGGGGATCAACAGCCCGCTGAGTGGCAAAAGAATCAGGATGAGGTAAAGATGAAAACATCGGTATTTTTGGGCGCGCTGACCGCCGCCGGTCTTGCGGCGACCGTGGCGTCGGCCGGCACGCTGGATGATGTGAAGGCGCGCGGCGTTCTGAACTGCGGCGTCAACACCGGCCTCGTCGGCTTCGCCGCCCCGGATGCGAATGGCAACTGGAGCGGCTTTGACGTCGCCATCTGCCGGGCCGTCGCGGCCGCCGTGCTGGGCGACCCGACCAAGATCAAGTTCGTCCCGACCACCGGCGAGACGCGCTTTACCTCGCTCGCCTCGGGCGAGATCGACATGCTGGCGCGGAACTCCACCTGGACGTTCAAGCGGGAAGCCGACCTCAAGCTCAATTTCGTCGGCGTAAACTACTATGATGGCCAGGGCTTCATGGTCGCGAAAAAGCTGGGCGTCAGTTCGGCCAAGGAACTCGGCGGCGCCACGATCTGTGTGCAGACCGGCACCACGACCGAATTGAACCTGGCCGACTACTTCAAGTCGCACAACATGAAGTACACGCCGATCTCGATCAAGAGCGACGCGGAAGGCAAGCAGCAGTTCCTTGCCGGGGCTTGCGACGCCTACACCACCGACGCATCGGGCCTGGCCGCGCTGCGCGCCACCTTCGAGGCACCGCAGGACTTCGTGATCCTGCCGGAAATCATCTCGAAAGAGCCGCTTGGCCCGGTCGTCCGTCAGGGCGATGACCAGTGGGCCAGCGTCGTGCGCTGGACGCTGTTCGCGCTGATCGCGGCGGAAGACTACGGTGTGACCTCGGCCAACCTCGAAGAGCTGTCGAAGGGCACCGACAACCCGGAAATCAACCGCCTGCTCGGCAGTGAAGACAACCTGGGCGCCATGCTCGGGCTGGACAAGCTCTGGGCCAAGCGGGCGATCGCGGTGGCCGGCAACTACGGCGAGATCTTCGAGGCCACCATCGGCAGTTCGACCCCGATCGGTCTGGCGCGCGGGCTGAACGCGCAGTGGACCAAGGGCGGCCTGATGTACGCGATCCCGTTCCACTGATGGGATGACGGACGGGCGCGCCACCTCGGCGCGCCCGTTTCGGCCGACCAACAGGGACGAGGGTTCCGCGGGCCTCCCGCTTGCGGACGTTGACCAAAACAACCGGCAACGACGCCCGACAATGGGGATCCAGACATGAGCATTGCCGATCATCGGTCGGATACCCGTTTCCGGTTCAGAATGCTGATCCATGATCAGCGCTATCGCGCGGTCACGATTCAGATTCTGTTCTTCCTTGCCATCGTCGCCCTTGCGGGCTGGCTTGTGTCGAATGCTGCGGCGAACCTCGCCAAGCTTGGCATCAAGCCCAGTTTCGACTTTCTGTGGAACCGGGCGGGCTACGACATCAGCATGAAGCTGATCCACTACACCAACGACAGCACACATGCCCGCGCGGCGCTGGTCGGTCTGGTCAATACACTGTTCGTCTCGGTGCTCGGCTGCGTGACCGCCACCATCATCGGCGTGATCGTCGGGGTGTTGCGGCTGTCGAAGAACTGGGTCATCGCGCGGCTGATGACGGTCTACATCGAGGTCGTGCGCAACGTGCCGCTGCTGCTGTGGCTGCTGGTGCTGTTCGCCGTCTTCACCGAGGCGACGCCCGCGCCAAGCCAGTTCCGGGGCGACAATCCGACCGCGCACATGTGGTTGTGGGATTCCGTGGCGGTCACCAACCGCTATGTGGCGCTGCCGTCGCCGGTGTTCTACCGCTCGCTGGGCGACGCGAACCTGGTGATCTTCAACGTCAGCCTCGATCTGATGGCGCTGATCGCCGTCATCATCGGCGGCGTTCTGGTGCATCGCGCCTATCTGCGCCGGGCCACCCGCGTTCAGGAAGCGACCGGCGTCCGTCCGTCCACCTGGTGGGCGGCGCTGGTCTTCATCGTCGCGCCGCCGATCGCGCTGCTGGTCGCGCTGGGCTTTCACTTCGACTACCCGGCGATCAAGGGCTTCAATTTCCAGGGCGGCATCCTGGCGCCCAATTTCGTCTTTGCGCTGTGGTTCGGGCTGTCGATCTATACCGCGACCTACATCGCCGAAATCGTTCGCTCGGGCATTCAGGCTGTGTCGCACGGGCAGACCGAGGCCGCCTATGCGCTGGGCCTGCGGCCCGGGCGCACCATGAGCCTTGTGGTGCTGCCGCAGGCGCTGCGGGTGATCGTGCCGCCGCTGATCTCGCAGTTCCTGAACCTGACGAAGAACTCCACCCTCGCCGCCGCGATCTCGTATCCCGACCTTGGCGCGACGCTGGGCGGGATCACGCTGAACCAGACCGGACGGGCGCTGGAATGCATCCTGCTGATGATGCTGACCTATCTCATCATCAGTCTGCTGATCTCGATCGCGATGAACCTGTTCAACCGATCCGTGCGGCTGAAGGAGCGTTGAGATGACCAACTCCGCCGACGCCTTCTACCGCACCGACATGCTGCCCCCGCGCGAGCCGCCGCTGTCACAGCGCGGCCCGGTGAAGTGGGGGCGCGAGAACCTGTTCTCCAGCCCGCTCAACGCGCTGCTGACAGTGATCGGCACCGCCATCGTGGTCTTCATGGTCGCGTCGATCTTCCCGTGGCTCGAGCATGGGGTCTGGAATGCCAGTTCGCTCAACGAGTGCCGCGACATCGTCACCAGGACCTGGGGCGCGGGCGCGCACGGCGCCTGCTGGGCGGTGATCCATGAACGCTGGAACCAGTACCTCTACGGCTTCTACCCGAACGAGGATTACTGGCGGCCGAACCTGGCCTTTGCGCTCATGCTGGCGGCGCTGGCGCCGATCCTGTTCAACCAGTTGCCACGCAAGCTGCTGTGGTTTTCGGCGGGGTTTCCGGCGCTGGCCTACTGGCTGATCTGGGGCGGCGAGTTCTGGGTGGTGATCACCATCCTCGCGGCCTTTGCCGCGGGCTGGCTGGCGTATCGCGCGCTTGGCCTGCTGACCACGGCGGTTCCGGTCCTGCGACCGGTTTCGGCCCCGATCGCGCTGCTGGGCACCGTTCTGGTCGTCGTCGGATGGTGGCTCTACGCGGCGGGGCCGGTGGCCGACGCGCTGGAATCGGTGATCCCGATCCACCTCGATTTCGTGCCGTCGGACAAGCTGGGCGGGTTCCTGCTGTCCTTCATCATCGGCATCTGCGGCATCGTCTTCTCGCTGCCGCTGGGCATCCTGCTGTCGCTGGGCCGAAGGTCGGACATGCCGTTGATCAAGACCTTCTGCGTGATGTTCATCGAGTTCATCCGGGGCGTGCCACTGATCACGCTTCTGTTCACCGCCTCGTTCCTGCTGGCCTATTTCCTGCCGCCCGGCACCAGCTTCGATCTGGTGCTGCGCGTCGTGATCATGGTGACGCTGTTTTCGGCGGCCTATATCGCCGAGGTGATCCGGGGCGGTCTGGCTGCCCTGCCGCGCGGGCAGTACGAGGCGGCGGATGCGCTGGGCCTGGATTACTGGAAGGCGCAGCGGCTGATCATCATGCCGCAGGCGCTGAAAATCTCGATCCCCGGCATCGTGTCCTCGTTCATCGGGCTCTTCAAGGACACCACGCTGGTGATCTTCGTCAGCCTGCTCGACCCCCTGAAGGGCATCACCGATGCCGTGCGCGGCGACGCCGCGTGGAACGGCGTCTACTGGGAACCCTACATCTTTTCGGGTTCCATCTTCTTCATCTTCTGCTTCGGCATGTCGCGCTACTCGCAATACCTCGAGCGCAAGCTGAAAACCGACCACCGTTAGGGAGTATCCGGATGTCCGAAGCCGCGAAGATGCAGGTGTCGACCGAGGTCGCCGTCCAGATCAGCCGGATGAACAAGTGGTACGGCACGTTCCATGTGCTGCGCGACATCGACCTGACGGTGCATCGCGGCGAGCGGATCGTGATCGCCGGGCCGTCGGGATCAGGCAAATCGACGCTGATCCGCTGCATCAACCGGCTGGAGGAACATCAGGCCGGGCAGATCATCATCGACGGGACCGAACTGACCAGCGACCTGAAGAACATCGACAAGGTGCGGTCCGAGGTGGGCATGGTGTTCCAGCACTTCAACCTGTTCCCGCATCTGACCATCCTCGAAAACCTCACGCTGGCACCGATCTGGGTGCGCAAGACCCCCAAGCGCGAGGCCGAGGAAATTGCGATGCACTACCTGACCAAGGTGAAGATTCCCGAGCAGGCGAAGAAATACCCCGGCCAGTTGTCGGGCGGGCAGCAGCAGCGGGTGGCGATCGCGCGCAGCCTGTGCATGAAGCCGCGGATCATGCTGTTTGACGAGCCGACCTCGGCGCTGGACCCCGAGATGATCAAGGAAGTGCTGGATACGATGATCGAGCTGGCCGAGGAGGGCATGACGATGCTCTGCGTCACCCATGAGATGGGCTTTGCCCGTCAGGTGGCGAACCGGGTGATCTTCATGGACCAGGGCCAGATCGTCGAGCAGAACGAGCCCGAGGAATTCTTCAACAACCCGAAATCCGAGCGCACCAAGCTGTTCCTGAGCCAGATCCTCGGGCACTGAGCAGGCCGCGCGCAGCGGCGGTAGCCGGGGGCGCTGCCCCCGGACCCCCGGAGTATTTCACCCAAGAAGAAACGGGGGCCGCGCCTTACGCCTCGATCTCTTTCGGGATGATGAAATCGTCCGGGGCGCCGCTGCCGTAGGCGGCCTGGCCCCAGTCGTCGACCGGGAATTCGACGACCAGGGTGGCGGCGGTCGGGAAGCGGGCGAACTCGGGGTTCAGCGGTGCGCGGGCGACGAGGCGCTGGGCGAATTCGGCGATGCCGGGGTTGTGGCCAAGCATCAGCACGGTGTCGCCGGTGGCGTGCTTCAGAACGGCGAGCATCACATCGGCACCGGCCTGGTAGAGCTTGGCGGTGTAGCGCGGCGCGGGCGCGCCCGGCAGGGCCGGGGCGATTTGCTCCCAGGTCTCGACGGTGCGGCGGGCGTCGGAACAGATCACCTCATCCGGGACATAGCCGCGCGAGGCGAGCCATTGGCCGAGGTCCGCGGCAGCGCGGCGGCCGCGGGCGTTCAGAGGCCGGTCATGGTCGGCCATGTTGGTGTTGTCCCAGCTTGATTTCGCGTGGCGGGTCAGGATCAGGCGCTTGGTCATCGGTGGAACAGCCTCATGTGATAGGCGGATTGTTCGGGCAGTCTGGCATAGCTGCGGGAGACTGGACAGGAGGTTCTGACATGACAGCCGCCGGTCAGGCAGGTGCTGCCGGCGGCGGTGTCGAGGTAGGCGTGGCAGGCGGGGACGGCATAGCCGTTTGCGGTCAGGGCTTCGGCCGGGCAGGCGGTCCGGCAGGGGCGGGCGCAGGTATCGCAGGGGCAGGGCGGCGCTAGCGGCAGAACGAGCCTGTCGGGTAGCGCAAGGGCTCCCCGGTAAGACACCAGCAGCCCCGCCGACTCGTGGACGAGAAGCCCGACCGGTGCGGCCCAGGCGCGGCCCGTGCGCAGCGCCCAGGCAAAGAAGGGCCGGTGCGGCGGGCCGCCGAAGGGGAAATGGGCGGTGCCGCCAAAACGGGTGGCCAGCGCGCCGATGACGCGGGTGGACCAGCGGTCCAGCGGGTCGGGGGCCCCGTCGGCGAATTCCGGCTGCGTCGTGACGTGGGGCCAGAAGCCGGGTTCAGCCGGGCCGAGCAGCACGACGGTCTGGCCCAGGTCTTCGGATGGCGCGGGGTGGAAACCGCCGAGGATGCCGAGGTGATGGGTCGCGGCGGCAGAGGCGACCGGGTCGAGCGGAGTCATTCCTCGCGCGGCTTGATCCGCGGCGCGGTCGAGCGGATCAGCGAGCCCGCGCCGTGGTCGGTGAACAGCTCCAGCAGGCAGGCATTGGGGATGCGGCCGTCGAGGATGACGACGGCGCGGACGCCCTGTTCCAGCGCCGCGAGCGCGGTTTCGGTCTTCGGGATCATGCCGCCGGCGATGACGCCGCGGTCGGTCAGGTCGCGCACCTCTTCGGGGGAAAGCTGGGTCAGCACCTCGCCGTTCTCGCCCTTCACGCCCGCCACGTCGGTCAGCAGCAAGAGCCGGTCTGCCTTCAGCGCACCGGCGATGGCGCCTGCAGCGGTGTCGCCGTTCACGTTGTAGGTCTCGCCGTGGTCGCCGGGACCGACGGGGGCCACCACCGGGATGATGCCCGCCTTGAAGAGGTCGTGCAGCACCTGCACCCGCATGTCGCGCGGCTTGCCGACGAAGCCCAGTTCGGGGTCATCGGGCTCGCAGACCATCAGGTCGTCGTCCTTGCCGGAAATGCCGACGGCGCGGCCGCCCTGATCGTTGATCGCCTGCACGATGCGCTTGTTCACAAGGCCCGACAGCACCATCTCGACCACCTCGACGGTGGCGGCGTCGGTGACACGCTTGCCGCGCACGAATTCGGACTTGATGCCCAGCTTGGCCAGCAGCGCGTTGATCTGCGGGCCGCCGCCGTGCACCACCACCGGGTTGACGCCGACCTGCCGCATCAGCACCACGTCGCGGGCGAACACGGCCATCGCCTCGTCATCGCCCATCGCATTGCCGCCGAACTTGATGACGACGATGGCGCCAGTATAGCGCTGCAGATAGGGAAGCGCCTCGTTGAGCGTCTTCGCGGTGGCGATCGAGTCTCGCATGTTCATGAGCTGCTTTTTCATCGCTTGGTCCTGGGATCGGGTTTCTTTGCTAGTCGGTTTGCGGCGCCCTGCCAAGGGTTGCGGGGGCCGCGTTGCGTTTTCGTGACGGTCGGGTAGGGTCGGGGGCGGAGGTGACGCATGGTCGAGCGGCAGAAGACGCTGGTGCTGACGGGGGCAAGCCGGGGGATCGGGCATGCCACGGTGAAGCGGTTCTCGGCCGAGGGGTGGCGGGTGCTGACCTGTTCGCGCCAGCCGTTCGATGCGCGCTGCCCCTGGCCGGGGGGGGCGGAGAATCATATCCAGCTTGACCTTGCCGACCCGAACAAGACCATCGCGGCGATCGAGATCATCAAGGACAAGCTTGACGGCAAGCTGGACGCGCTGGTGAACAATGCGGGCATCTCGCCGAAAGGGCCGGGGGGCAGTCGGCTGAACACGCTGGAAACCGACCTGCGCACCTGGGGGCAGGTGTTCCACGTCAACTTCTTCGCGCCGGTGGTGATGGCGCGGGGGCTGAAGGACGAACTGACGGCGGCGCAGGGGGCGGTGGTCAACGTCACCTCGATCGCCGGGGTGCGGGTGCATCCGTTCGCGGGGGCGGCCTATGCCACCTCGAAGGCGGCGCTGGCGGCGCTGACGCGCGAGATGGCGCATGACTTCGGGCCGCTGGGGGTGCGGGTGAATGCGATCGCGCCGGGCGAGGTGGAAACGGCGATCCTGTCGCCGGGCACCGACAAGATCGTCGAGACGCTGCCGATGCGGCGGCTGGGGCAGCCGTCGGAAGTGGCCAGCGTGATCTGGTTCCTGTGCTCGGACGATTCGAGCTACATTTCCGGCACCGAGATCGAGGTGAACGGGGCGCAGCATGTGTGAGGCGCGATTTTTCGGCGGAAGATCGGGGCGCCCTACTCCAGCCCCGCGATGATCGCCCGCAGCGTCTCGATGCCGTCGCCCTTTTCGGACGAGGTCATCACGATCTCGGGGAAGGCCGCCGGGTGTTTGGCCAGCGCGGCGCGGACCTGATCGAGGTTCTTTTCCCGCTCGGCGCGCAGCACCTTGTCGGCCTTGGTCAGCACGACCTGAAAGGTGACGGCGGAGCGGTCGAGCAGGGTCATGATCTCTTCATCCACCGCTTTCGCGCCGTGGCGGGTGTCGATCAGCACGAAGGCGCGGCGCAGCGTGGCGCGGCCCGAGAGGAAGGATTTCAGCAGCCGCTGCCACTGCGCGACCACCGCCAGCGGCGCCTCGGCATAGCCGTAGCCGGGCAGGTCGACGAGGTAGCGGGTATCCCCCAGGGCGAAGTAGTTGATTTCCTGCGTGCGGCCCGGTGTGTTCGAGGCGCGGGCCAGCGCCTTGCGGCCGGTGAGCGCGTTGATCAGGCTGGATTTGCCCACATTGGAGCGGCCCGCGAAGCAGACCTCCAGCCGGTCGGCGGGGGGCAGGCCGTCCATCGCCACCACGCCCTTGACGAAATCGACCGGGCCGGCGAACAGCAGGCGCCCGCGTTCGCGGGTGATGTCGTCAGGTTCCTCGGCAAGCGGGAAGGGAAGGGAGGTCATGCAAGCACCTCGACGCGGTCGCCCTGGCCGATGGTGCCGCCTTCGATCACGCGGGCGTAAAGGCCGAAAAGCTGGTGGCCAAAGTCATGCCGCAGCGCCACCAGGGTGTCGGCGTCACGTTCACCCGTTGCCGGATTCGCGGTCGTCGCCTTGCAGCGTTTGATCGGCTCTTCGATCCGCAGGCGGACAGCGCCGACGCGCAACTCGCGGCCGATCCAGCCGGTCTCGTCCCAAGGCTCCAGCCCGTCGAGCCAGAGGTTGCCGCGCCAACGCAGCGGCGACAGGTCGGCCCCCATGCGGTGGCCGAGGTCGATGCCCGAGGCGAGGTTGATCAGCGAAATCGACGGATAATCGGTATCGGTCATGCCGCGGCCCGGCACCGTCACCAGCGCCTGTGGCGCGGGATGGTCGGGCGGGCAGAGCGGCGCGACCCAGTCGAGAAAGCGGGCCTGATCGGCGGCATCGTCGGGCGCGATGGTGATCGCCGGCCGGTTCGGGTGGGTCAGGGTGACGGTTGCGGCCGTTTCGTTCAGGGCCGCATTGATCGCCGTCAGCGCGGGGGCCTTGGAGCCGATCATGAAATTGACGCAACCGACCCAGACGGGATTTGCGGCATCAAACTTGGTCTGCGCATGAGCGACCGCCCAGCGGCGATCCCAGGGCATCGAATGCCCTTCGGAAAGCGACACGGACGCGAGAGCCTCGCGTCCGTGCGATTTGATCGGATGCCGTTGAATCGCGGCAAGACACACTGTCATTTTGCGGCCGGTTTGCCACGCTTGAAGCTCGACCGGATGTTGCCGAAGATGTCGGGCGAATGGCCGTGGCTGCGCATGATGATGTACTGCTGGATGAAGGTGATGGTGTTGTTCGTGATGTAGTAAAGCACGAGGCCCGAGGCGAAGTGGCCCAGCATGAACATGAACACCCAGGGCATCCAGGCAAAGATCATCTTCTGCGAGGCATCGGTGGGGGCCGGGTTCAGCTTCTGCTGCATCCACATCGTGATGCCGAGCAGGATCGGCAGCAGGCCGAGCGAGGCCGAGGCCAGCAGCGTGCCTGCCTCCGGCGGCGCGAAGGGCAAGATGCCGAACAGGTTCATCCAGGACGACGGATCGGGCAGCGACAGGTCGCGGACCCAGCCGAAGAACGGTGCCTGACGCAACTCGATGGTGACGGTGATCACCTTGTAGAGCGAGAAGAAGATCGGGATCTGGAAGAACACCGGCAGGCAACCCGCGGCCGGGTTCACCTTCTTTTCCTTGTAGAGCAGCATCATGTCGCGCTGCATCTTGGCCTTGTCCTCGCCGGCCTTCTCTTTCAGCTTCTCGATCTCGGGTTGAAGCTCCTTCATCCGCGCCATCGAGACGTAGGACTTGTAGGCCAGCGGGAACAGCAGCGCCTTGATCGTGATCGTCAGGCAGATGATCGCCAGGCCCATGTTGCCGATCAGGCTGTGCAGGTTGTGCATCAACCAGTAGATCGGCTTGGTGATGAAGAAGAACCAGCCCCAGTCGATCGAGTTGATGAACTGGTCGACGTGCTCGCTGTTCTGGTAGGTGCGGATGGTCTCGTATTCCTTCGCCCCGGCGAACAGGCGCGAGCTGACTTCGGCGGTGGCACCAGCGGCGACGGTCATCACCGGCTGGCGGGCTTCGGTCTGGTAGACGTCGCTGGCTTTGACGAATTTCGCCACCGCCGTGAAGGGTGCGCCCGAGTCGGGGATCAGCGTCGTCATCCAGTATTTGTCGGTGAAGCCGATCCAGCCGGTCTTGGCGACGTCGACCACCTCGGCGGGCCCGCCTTCACGCGCCACCGTATCAAGCTTGGGAATGCCCTTGTAGGTGATCTCGGTCAGCTTGCCGTCGGCCATCTGCACGACGCCTTCGTGCAGGATGCTCGACGTCTGCGCGGGGGGCTGGCCGTGGCGCACGACCATGCCGTAGGGCTCCAGCGTGACCGGCGCGCCGGTGGTGTTCTGCACCGTCTGGGCGACGGTGAACATGTATTTGTCGTCAATCGACAGGGTCTGGGTGAAGATCAGTCCCTTGCCGTTGTCCCAGCGCAGCATGACCGGCGTGGCGGGCGTCAGCGTGTTGCCCGAGGCGACCGACCAGATGGTGTTCGCGCCCGGCACGTCGGTGTCGGCGAGGCTGCCGCCCGGGGCCCAGCCGTAAAGCACATAATAGGCGTTCGGCTCGCCCACCGGCGACAGCAGGCGAACGAGCGGCGAGCCTTTCGCCAGCGTTTCCGGGTAGCCCTTCAGCAGCAGATCGTCGATTCGCCCGCCCTGCACCGAAATCGCCCCCGACAGGCGCGGCGTGTCGATCTGCAGGCGCGGCAGGTCGGCCGCCGCGGTCGCGATGGCCGCCGCGGGCGATCCCGCAGTGGCGGCGGCGCCCGGTGCGACGATCGCCGTTCCGGGCGCGACCATCGTGGCGGTGGCCGTCGCGGGTGGCGTTGTCGTCTGGGGCGTGTCCTGCGGCGGGAACAGCAGGAACCATACGAGAATCACGGCAAAGCTGAGCGCCGTCGCGAGAATGAGGTTCTTGTTCTGATCGTCCATAGGGACCACCACCTTCCCTGTCCGAGGTCAGCCGTGGTTCAACAGACTGGGGGCGGAAAGGTCAAGCGGTTTCACCGTGAACAGGTGTCGCGGCAGGGCAAGCGGCCTGCGGCGACACCGTTCCCGTGCGGGTCAGACCACGTGCCGCCCGATGCGCGGCGTGACCGTCAGCCGCCCGCGGTAGCTTTGCAGCCAGCCCGCGGTCTCCTCATAGGGCATCGGGCGGCCGAGGCCGAACCCCTGGATGAAGCCGCAGCCAAGCTGCGCCAGCATGGTGTGTTCGCCCGCCGTTTCGACCCCTTCGGCCAGGGTTTCGAGGCCCAGACGTTCCGCCATCGACAGGATCGCCGCCACCATGCGCTGCTGCGCCTGATCGGTATCGACGTGCGTCACGAAAGACCGGTCGATCTTGATGCGGCGCACCGCAAAGCGGCGGATGTTGGCGATCGAGGCGTGGCCGGTGCCGAAATCGTCAAGGTCGATGCCGCAGCCAAGCCGGGCCAGCGCGGCAATGTTGTGCACAATCACGTCATTATCGGTTTCGGCCACGACGGTTTCGAGAATCTCGACGCAGAGCCGTTCGGGCGTCAGCTCGAACCGGTCCAGTTCCCATTTCAGGGTCTCGGCCAGGCGCGGGTTGCGCAGTTGGTCATGCGAGAAGTTCACCGCGATATGTGGCACCCGCAGCCCGGCGGCATCCCAGGCCGTCAGCGCGGTGAGGGAATGGAACAGGATCACCTCGCCCAGCCGCTCGGACAGGCCGGCGGTTTCGATCAGCGGCAGGAACTCCGACGGCGGGATCAGCCCGCGCGTGGGGTGCGCCCAGCGCGCCAGGGCCTCGAACCCGGTGATCTCGCCGGTTTCGGTCGACACCTGCGGCTGAAAGTGCGGCGTGATCTGGCCCAGTTCCAGCGCCGCTTCCAGATCGTCGCGCAGCGCGCTGCGGTCGGCGCGCAGGCGCTGCATTTCCGGCGAGAAGGCGCGAATCGCCCCCGGCCCGTTCTGGCGTGCATCGTCGGCGGCAACCTCTGCCGCCTCCAGCAAGGCGGTTCCGGTTGCCGCCGGGGCGCGGCTGGCCAGACAGAAGCCCGCCGAGGCGGTGACGTAGACCCGCGCCGCATCCAGGCTGATCGGGCTGGCCACCGTCGATTGCAGGCGCGCCGCCAGTTGCAGCACGCTTTCCAGATCGGCCCGGCGCACCGGCTGCAGCGCCACGGCAAAGCTGTCGCCGTCAAGCTGCACCACCGTGTCGCCATCGCGCAGCGCGCTGCGCAGGCGGTCGGCGGTGCGTTGCAGCACCTCGCCATGCGCGGCGTGGCCGTGGCGTTCCACCAGTTCGCCCAGATCGTCGAGACGCAGCACGATGCAGGCCGTGGTCAGCCCGGTGCGATCCTGCGCCTTGAGCGTGGCGTCGAGCCGGTCGACCAGCCCGCCGCGCTTCGTCGGCCCGGTCGTTGGCGCGGCGCGTGGCGGGGCAAAGCGGAAGGCGCCCGCGATCAGGAACAGCAGCGGCAGCCCGAGCGCCGTCAGGATCAGCATCCTTTCGCCACCGACCCAGAAGGCCGCAAGCGTCAGCGCCGGCAGGAAGGCCAGATTCTCTGGCCGCCTGAATTGCCGGGACGCTTCCTGCAGCCCTTCCATGAGTCTCGTTCCGGCAAAACCCGGCATGATCCACCCCCGATCCTTCGGCGGCGGTCCCTCACCGCGCCGATCGGGAAAGGCTAGGCAATCAGCCTCACCCCTTCGTTAATCCTCTCGCAGGAGTTGTGGGGGATTTGCCTCAAATACCGCGCTCTCGGGCGGGGTCGACCGGGTCAGCCCGGCGAAATCGAACAGCGCGGGGTCGAGCAGGTGCGAGGGGCGGGTGTTCATCAGGGCGCGGAACATCACCTGACGGCGGCCTGGGCTGCGCGCCTCCCAGCCGTCGAGGATCGCCTTCACCTGCTGGCGCTGCAACCCGTCCTGGCTGCCGCAAAGGTCGCAGGGGATGATCGGGTAGGCCATCGCGCGGGCGAATTTCTCGCAATCCGCCTCGGCCACGAAGGCGAGCGGGCGGTAGAGGAAAAGATCGCCGTCCTCGTTCACCAGCTTCGGCGGCATGGTGGCCAGTCGCCCGCCGTGGAACAGGTTCATGAAGAATGTCTCAAGAATATCGTCGCGATGGTGGCCGAGCACGACGGCGGAACAGCCCTCCTCGCGCGCGATGCGGTACAGGTTGCCGCGGCGCAGGCGCGAGCAGAGGGCGCAATAGGTGCGGTTGGCGGGCACCTTGTCCATCACGATGGAATAGGTGTCCTGATACTCGATCCGGTGCGGCACGCCCATCTTCGTCAGGAACTCGGGCAGCACGGTGGCCGGAAAGCCCGGTTGCCCCTGATCGAGGTTGCAGGCCAGCAGATCGACCGGCAGCAGCCCGCGCCATTGCAGTTCATGCAGCACGGCCAGCAGGGTATAGCTGTCCTTGCCGCCCGACAGGCAGACCAGCCAGCGCGCACCGCGTTCGATCATGCCGTAGGTCTCGATCGCCTCGCGCACCTCGCGCACGATGCGTTTGCGCAGTTTCTTGAACTCGGTGGTGGCCGGGGCGCCGTGGAACAGCGGGTGGATGTCGTCGAGATCGTCGAGCATCAGTGCCCCCCATCGGTGGAATGGTCGTGGCCGCAGCCGGGCACGGGGTCGTAGCCCGTCCCGCCCCAGGGGTTGCAGCGCAGGATGCGCCACAACGCAAGCCCGCCGCCCTTCAGCGCGCCGTGCTTTTCCAGCGCCTCCAGCGCATAGGCCGAACAGGTCGGCTGAAACCGGCAGCCGTGCCCGACCCAGGGGCTGAACACCAGCCGGTAGGCGCGCACGGGCAGCGACAAGGCATAGGCGACGGGGGTCACGGTGCGGGGTCCGACGCAGGGCGTTTGCGTTCAGCGTGAACCTGGCCGAGGGCGGTGGCAAGGTCGGCGAGCATCTGGGTGAAAAGTCGATCCGCGGTGGCGCCGGGGCGACCGACGAGGACGTAATCCCAGCCGTCGCGGCCCTGCGCGGGCAGGGTCAGGCGGGCAATCTCGCGCAACCGGCGCTTGGCGCGGTTGCGGGCCACCGCGTTGCCGACCTTCTTGGAACAGGTGAAACCGACGCGGATGCCGACGGCAGGCTCGGTTTCAGCACGGCGGCGGGCTTGCAACAGGAAACCGGGTGTGCCCTGACGGCGGGCCTGCGCGGCGCGCAGGAAGTCGGCGCGCTTCGAGAGCACCTTCAGGCATGACGAAACCGCCGCGAGGCTGCCCATGGCCTCGGCGCCAGCGCCTGCCACGGGATCCTCCGGCGGTGTCATGGACGTGGTGTCCGCTGCGGCCTCAGGCCGACAGACGCTTGCGGCCCTTGGCGCGGCGTGCGGTCAGCACCTTGCGGCCGCCGACGGTCGCCATGCGGGCGCGGAAGCCGTGGCGGCGGGCGCGGACGAGGTTCGAAGGTTGAAACGTGCGCTTCATCGCGGACTCCGTATGGTTTTCAGCATGGTTTTCAGCGTGTCTACAGCCCAAATCCACCGGATTCGAGGGCCGCCTGCTATTCGAAGCCCGTCCTTTACGCAGGCGCGGCGCCCAAGTCAATTCGCCGAGGCCACATTCCTGCGAGATTCCGGTCGGGCACCGGCCCCGCACGAAGCCTCTACCCAATGCGCCGGTTCCGCCCCATCCTGTGCTCCGGCCCCCGTCGCCATGAAAGAGCCCGATGTCCGAGCGGACGCGCAGCGGATGGACCCACGCCATCCCGTTCCTGATCATCCTCGCGGCGGCGGGGATCGGCGCCGTGACGCTGCGCGACACGCTGAGCTTTGCAACGCTGAAAGCCAATCATGACCTGCTGATGGCCTATGCGGCGGATCACTACGCGCTGACGGCGGTGGGATTCGTGCTGGTCTATATCGCGGTGGTGGCGCTGTCGCTGCCCGGCGCCACGATCTGCACGCTGACCGGCGGGTTCCTGTTCGGGGTGTTTCCGGGCACGCTGTTCAACGTCGGCGCGGCAACGGTGGGGGCGGTGATCGTGTTCCTTGCCGCCCGATACGGCTTCGGCGCCCGCTTCGCCGCGCGGCTTGATGGCAGCGCGGGCGCGGTGCGGCGGTTGCGCGACGGGCTCAGGCGAAACGAGTGGTCGTTCCTGCTGGCCATGCGGCTGGTGCCGGCGGTGCCGTTCTTCGTGGCGAACCTGGTGCCGGCGATGCTGGGCGTGGGGGTCGGGCGCTTTGCGCTGACGACATTCCTGGGCATCATCCCGGCGGCGATCGTCTTCACCTGGGTCGGCTCGGGCTTGGGTGCGCTGATCGCGATGGGCAAGATGCCCGATATGGGCATCCTGTTCCGGCCGCAGTTCCTCGGCCCGCTGCTGGGGCTGGCGGCGCTGGCATTGCTGCCCGTGGTGGTGAAGGCGCTGCGGCGGTGAGGCGGCCGCAAGGATCGTCGCTGGGCGCCGATGCTGGCAGAGCCGGTCGGCATTTCGGCGCTCGACCGCTCGATATGCCCGGTCTGCTGCTCTGTGATATGTCCAAACTGCGGTGGGAGCCTATTTTTCCCGGAAATTGTTTGATAATCCTGAGGGCAAGCGGGTCGTTCGGACGGTGCGGCGTTTCCTTCCCTGAATCCGCGCGAAGGCACAGGCATGTTTCTCAATACCCTCTCCGGCCGCTTCCTGATCCTGACCACGCTCTTCGTCATGCTGGCCGAAGTGCTGATTTTCGTGCCGTCGATCGCCCGGTTCCGCGAGGATTACCTGCTGCTGCGGCTCGAACGCGCGCAGATCGCCTCGCTGGCGCTGCTGGCCAACAACGGCATGGTCTCCGACAGCCTGGAAAAGGAACTGCTGGCCAATGCCGGGGTGCTGAACGTGGTGCTGCGACGGGATGCGGTGCGGCAACTGGTGCTGTCGTCGCCGATCCCGAAACCGATCTATGCCACCTATGACCTGCGCGATACCGACCCGTTCCTGCTGATCCGCGATGCGATGGCGGAACTGCTCGACCCCAGCGACCGGATCATCCGGGTGATCGGCAACCCGGTGCAGGATGCCGGGCTGCTGATCGAGGTGACGACCGAAACCGCGCCGATGCGGCAGGCGATGATCGACTACGGTCTGCGTATCCTCGCGCTGTCGGCGATCATCTCGGTGATGACGGCGTTCCTGTTGTTCGTGGCGGTGCGCCGCCTGCTGGTGGTGCCGATCAAGCGGGTGGTGAACCACATGACGGCCTATGCCGAGGCGCCCGAGGATGCGCGGCGGGTGATCGAGCCAACCGCCTCGGTGACCGAACTGCGCGAGGCCGAGGTCGCGCTGCAATCGCTGCAAAAGCAGTTGACCAACGCGCTGCGGCAGAAGGAACGGCTGGCGCAACTCGGTGGCGCGGTGGCCAAGATCAGCCATGACCTGCGCAACATCCTGACCACGGCGCAGCTTTTCGCCGACCGGATGGAAGACAGCAAGGATCCCGCCGTGGCGCGCGCCGCGCCAAAGCTGGTCGGCTCGATCAGCCGGGCGGTGAACCTGTGCGAAAGCACGCTGGCCTTTGGCAAGGCCGAAGAGCCGCCGCCCGCGCTGACCCATGTCGCGCTGCGTCCGCTGGTCGAGGACGTGATCGAGGGCGAGCGGCTGGCGGCGGGCGGCGAGACGTCGCGCATCACGTTCATCGCCGATGTGCCGACGGGCCTGACCGTGCGGGCGGACGGCGAGCAGTTGCATCGGGTGCTGTCGAACCTCGTGCGCAACGCGCGCCAGGCGATCGAGGCGACCGGCGCGCCGGGAACGATCGAACTGGGCGCGGGCGACTCGGATGCGGCCTGGTGGATCCGTGTCGGCGACACCGGCCCCGGCCTGCCCGCCAAGGCGCGCGACAACCTGTTCACGCCGTTCCAGGGCAGCGCGCGCAAGGGCGGCTTCGGCCTCGGGCTGGCCATCGCCGCCGAGCTGGTGCGCGGCCACGGTGGGCGGCTGGACCTGATGCGCACCGGCGAGGACGGCACCGAATTCATGATCCGCCTGCCCAAGGCCGTGACCCAGCCAGAGGTCTGAGCGGCCCGGAATTTCACCCTTGCATTCCCGGCCCTCTCCGCCTAAATCCCGCTCCACTGCACCCGTAGCTCAGCTGGATAGAGCATCAGACTACGAATCTGAGGGTCGGGCGTTCGAATCGCTCCGGGTGCACCATAGATTTCAAGGGCTTGGGCGGAAACGCCTGAGCCCTTTGGTTTTCTTGGCCACCACCGGGCTACCACCGCGCGCGATTTCGCGGGGTGCAGCGGGGCAGGGCACAGGGCGGGCAAGACAGATCAGACCCACCACCGAAGGCGGGTCGGGAGGGTTCCTGTCGCGGAAAAGTTGCACTTTGCCCGCCATCCCGTGAAAAGGCGGGCCGACGTCCGCGCACGCCTGCACAAGGGGGGATCGCACCCGTGGGTGCAGGGCCCCAGGGGCGGTGGACGCCCAACGCCTCGCCACGCGGCCCTCTGATCTGCGCCAGCATGGCAGGCAGGTGAAGCCCGCTCGGGGTGTGGAGCGCGCCGGGATGGAAGCGCAGCGTGGCGCGCAGCGTGTTGAACCGCAGCCCGACGATACCGCGCACCACAAGGTAACTCTGCGCGGGCGTCCCTTCGCAGTTCACCGCCGCCGCGAACAAGTCGTGGGCCGTCTTTAGGCGCTGGGCTTCGCGCTTGCGGTCCTCGGCCTTCCGCCGCTCGGCCTCGGCCGGGTCGATTTGCGCCGGGGCCTGCCCGCGCCCTTCGGCCTGCCCGCGCCGTTGCAGTTCGGGCAGCACCGCGCACCCGCTCTTGTGGCAATGCACCAGAAGCCGCCCGCCGCTGTCGGACAGGCTCAGGGCGCACTGATCGCGCCGCCCCTCGGGCTGGCGATCGGGCTGGGCGCAAGGCCCGCGCTGCCGCGCGCTACGAGGCCCTGCGGGCAGCGAAATACCTCCGCCGTGCGCTCTGGCGACGATGGAGCGGCTACCACCGCCGGAGCCGCGCAGAAACGAAAATGCGACTTCCGTGAAACTGCTGGGCCAACGCCTCATGGCGCGGGACTTCGACAGTCAGGTTGCGGAGTTCCAAGTCCGTGTGGCCGTTCTGAACGGCTTCACCGCGCTCGGCATACCCGTCACAAAGGCCGTGGGGTAAGTCCGCCCGGGGCGAGGGGAAGTCCGCCGTTCAACTGATTTGTGCAACAGAGCCGGTCGGGGGTGTCGGTCTGTTCATCCTACCCAACTATGCGCTGGATTCACGAGATGAATCCCCCTAACGTGATTTGTGCAACAGAGCCGCATGACACCGAGCCTCAACCATCCAAAGGGATTCGAGCCCGATCTTTAGGCTCTGGACCCATTAAATCGCTTGCAGGATCGGGGAAGGGTTGATTCACTGGTGGCCTCAAGGGAGTGCCACGATGACCGAGATGATCCTGCTTTCCGATGCCCAGATGGCGCGGATTTCGCCGTTCTTTCCGCTTTCGCATGGGGTGCCGCGTGTGGATGACCGGCGGGTGATCAGCGGCATCATCTTCGTGATCCGCAACGGCCTGCGGTGGCGCGATGTGCCCGCAACTTACGGGCCGCACAAGACAATCTACAACCGCTTCATCCGCTGGAGCGCGGTGGGGGTGTTCGGTCGCATCCTCACCGAGCTCGCCAGGGGCGGTGGTGACACCGAAGAGATCATGATCGATGCGACCCACCTGAAGGCGCACCGGACGGCAGCCAGCCTGCTCAAAAAGGGGCTCTTCCCCGGTTTATCGGACGCACCAAAGGCGGGTTGAACTCGAAACTGCACGCGGTCTGCGACAGCGAGGGTCGGCCGCGGAGCCTGTTCCTGACGGCAGGCCAGATCAGCGACTACACTGGCGCGGCGGCTTTGCTGTCGTCGCTGCCATCGGCGAAAGTGCTGCTGGCCGACAAGGGATACGATGCCGACTGGTTCCGCACCGCCCTCGCCGACCGTGACATGGAAGTGTGCATCCCTACGAAATCAAACCGGAAAATCCGGATCCCTCATGACAGGACGCTCTACCGCAAGCGCCACAAGATCGAGAACATGTTCGGAAAACTCAAGGACTGGCGCCGCATCCACATCCGCTATGACCGATGTGCCCACGCCTTCATGTCCGCCATCGCCATCGCGGCCATTGTCATCTTCTGGATATGATCAATGAGATGCGGTAACGGGGCCTGCGTCGCGACCCGCCCGTTACCGTTGCAAAATCGAGGGCAAGGTGGCGCCATTCCCGTATCGGATCCAAAGGGAGGACTGCGGGATGAAGCTGTTTATTGGGCTGGATGTGTCGCTGGAGAAGACCG
>NZ_CBAICG010000032.1:0-38433 GCF_964715405.1 Solirhodobacter sp.
CATCATCGGGGTGAAGCCCATCGCCTTCGCCCGCGCAACCTGCTTTTTCAGCACCGCGCGCGGCGAATGGGCGACCTCGTCGTGGCCGTGATGGTCCAGCACGTCGGCCAGCACCAGCGCGGTGCCCTCCAGCCACGGCACCCGGTGCAGCGTCGTCATGTCCGGGCGCAGCGTGTAATCGCCGTAGCCGCCCGCCCAGCTTGAGGCCGCGTAGCCCTGCACCGGCGTCATATCCATGTCAACCGCCAGCAGGTAGTTGCAGCAATGCGTCTCGTGCCACGAGGTCTCGATGAAGTTGCGGGCGTGGAACCGCTTGCCCATCAGGCGTCCCTGCATGTCGACCATGCAGGCCACCACCGTGTCGATGCGCCCCGCCTCAACCTCTTCCTTCAGCTCCTCGAACGTCAGATTTCCGGCCATGTCCGTTTCCCTCTGTTGTAATGCCGACAGAGCCATGCCCCGCCGGTCGTGTGTCTTTTCAGGTGCGCAGCGCCCGCGCCGGGGCCGCCGTCACGCGCGCCACCGCCCGCGCCAGCACCGGCGCCAACCGCTCGGCCACCGCGTCCTGCGCCGCCGCCGTCACAATCAGGTCGTTGCGCAGTTCCAGCATCACGTTCAGCAGCCCATAGGGCAGCGCCTGCAACTTCAGCGTATGGGTCACATCGTCCGCCGCCGAATAGGGCGCGTTCATCTCGGACCGCAGCCCAAGGGTTGCGCGCGCCTCGTCCAGCACCGCCCCGGCCAGCCGCGCATCGGCGTCGTGGATCACGCCGAACTCCACCGCCCGCGGGGTGCCGAACCAGACCGGCGTGAAGCTGTGAATGGTCACGATCACCGGTGCCGGGCCGAGCGTCAGGCGCCGCGCGATCTCGGCATGCAGCCCGTCGTGGAACGGCAGATAGACCGCCGCCACCCGCCGCGCGCGCGCAGTGGCCGTCAGCCCTGCATTGCCCGGCACCCTGTGCATCTCCGACCGTTCCGCGATGGCGCCCGACGCATCGGGCGGCCGGTTGCAGTCGTAGACCAGCCGCGAGACCGGGGCATGCACCAGCCCGGCATTCAGCCGCCGCGCCAGTCCGCGCGCCAGCGCCAGCGCGCCCGGATCCCAGGCGATATGCGCCTGACGCAGCCCCTCGCTCAGCCCCAGCCCGCCGAATGCGGCAGGGATCAGGTTGCTGGCGTGTTCGCAAACCACCAGAACCGGCCCCGGCGCCTCGCGCGCTTCGACCACGGCGGGATAGGTCTCTTGTTGTGCAGGGCCCGGCATCGGACATGTCGCCTTGGTTCGGATTTGTGACAAGGCTGACCTCAGGCCCGCAGGACTGTCAAGATTGTTTCTTCCGGATATTTCCTGTTACAAACTTTCCAGAACGCGCTATGCCAGAGTGACGCGGCCCCGCACGGCCGCACAGCGGAGGAACCGGATGAGCGACGGCGGCGCGACGATCGATCGGCACCTGCGGGCCAGCTTCACCACCTTCACCCGGGCCGAGCGTCAGCTTGCCAACCACATCCTCGGCAACTACCCGGTCGCCGCGCTCGGCTCGATCACCGCGCTCGCCAAGGCGGCCGATGTCTCCACCCCCACGGTGGTCCGCCTGGTGCAGAAACTCGGCTTCAAGGGCTACCCGGATTTTCAGGGCAACCTGCGCACCGAGGTCGAAGAGATGCTGGTCTCGCCGCTGGCCAAGCACGACCGCTGGACCGGCGGGGTGCCCGACACGCATATCCTCAACCGCTTCGCCGATGCGGTAATGGGCAACCTGCAAGCCACGCTGGCCCATGTCGACCACGCCGAGTTCGATACCGCCTGCGACCTGCTGGCCGACCCTGCCCGCAAGATCGTGGCGCTGGGCGGGCGCATCACCCATGCGATGGCGGATTATTTCGTCACGCACATGAAGGTCGTCCGCCCCGGCGTCGCGCTGATGTCCGAACTGTCCGGCGCCTGGCCCGCCGCGCTGATCGACGTGAACCCCGGCGACGTGCTGGTGGTGTTCGACATCCGCCGCTACGAAAACACCGTGCTCGGCATCGTCGAGATGGCGGTGGAGCAGGGCGCCGAGGTGGTGCTGTTCACTGATCAGTGGCTCTCGCCCGCCGCCGCCTTCGCCCGCCACGTCTTCCCCGCGCATGTCGAGGCGCCCTCGGCCTGGGATTCCACCGTCGCGATCCTCGTGCTGGTGGAAACCCTGATGGCGGGGGTCGAGGCGCGGACCTGGACCGATACCGAGGCGCGGATGAAGCGGCTGGAGGGGCTTTACGACCGCGCCCGCTTCTTCCGCCGCTTCAAGTAGCCGCCGCAGCGCGCGCCCGCGCGCCCGACAGCGCATTTCCGGCAATCGCCGCCAGCAGGATCGTGCCGCCGGTCAGCGCGCCGGGCGTGGCCTTCTCGCCCAGAAACACCCAGACCCAGACCGGCCCCAGCATCACCTCGGTCATGCTGAACAGCGCCAGTTCGCCGGCGGGCACCACCCGGCTGCCCAGCGTGTAGATCACCATCCCGCTCGCCAGCAGCCCGGCCCCCATCGCCATCGCGATGCCCGCGTCGCGCGGGGCCAGGGCCAGCGTGCCCGCGCCCGACCAGATCGCCACCGCTGCCAGCGCGATGGTGAAGACGCCGCCCAGCAGCACCGCCGGATACATGTCGCCGACCCGGCCCCAGCGCAGCGCCACGGTGAAGCTGGCAAACCCCAGCGCCGAGATCAGCGCGGCCGCGTCGCCCGCCAGCGCGCCGCCTTCCAGCCCCTCGCGCACCATCACCGCGATGCCCACGGCGGCCAGCCCGATCGCGGCCCAGGTCGCCGGGCGCACCCGTTCGCCCAGCACGATCCGCCCCAGCAGCGCCGAAAAGAACGGCGAGGCGGAATAAAGGAACACCGCATTCGCCACGCTCGTGGTCTGAATCGCATAGATCGCGCCGAGGAAGGCGAAGATCAGCCCGCCGCCGCCGATCACCCCGGCCACCCCCGCGCCCCGGATCACCGCCCAGGGCCGCCCGCCCGACCGCAGCGCGATGAAGGCCAGCAGCACCGGCACCATGCCCAGGGACCGGTAGAACACCACCGCCCAGGTGCCCGCCTCGGGGATCATGCGGATCGCCAACCCCATGAACGACCACAGCACCCCCGCCGCCAGCACCATCGCCACGCCCGCCCGGTATCCCATCCGCGCCTCCCTTTGGCGCAGAAGGCACGCAGGGCCGACCGCCGTCGCGCCGGTTCCCGACCGCCGCCCGCCGCTTTCGGCGCCTGCTCCCCGCCGCGCCGGATCGGCGTCAACGTCGGTGCAACGTCGGTGTGGTTTCGGTGCGGTTTCTGTGTCCCGATTTTGCAGCCGCCCCAACGGCTTGCGCGCCCGGTGCTCAATACCCCCGCGCGCGGTCCACCTGATGCAGGAACGCCTCCCCAGCCTCGCCGCGCCGGATGTTTTCGGCCACCATCCGGCTTGCACTTTCCGCCCGCGTATCCGCCGCGATGTGCGGCGTCACCGTCACCCCGGGATGCGCCCAGAACGGATGCCCCGGCGGCAGCGGCTCCCGCCGGAACACATCAAGCGTGGCATGCGCCAGTTGCCCGCTGTCCAGCGCCGCCAGCAGCGCCGCGTCGTCGATCAGCGGGCCGCGCCCCGGATTGATGACGAAGCCCCCCCGCGCCATCCGGCCGATCCGCTCGGCGTTCAGCAGGTTCTCCGTCTCGGCTGTCAGCGGCAGCAGCAGCACCACGACCTGCGCCCCCGTCAGCGCCATCTCCAGCCCTTCGGCGCCGGAAAGACACGTGATTCCAGGCACTTGCTTCGGTGTCCGGCTCCACCCCGTCACCGGAAAATTCAGCGCCGCCAGCGCCTGCCCGCAGGCGGCACCCAACTCGCCCAGGCCCAGGATCGTCACCGGCCGCTCGCGCGCGATGGGCGGGATCAGGTGATTTCGCCACACCCCGTCCTGATGCAGGATGTGCTGGTCGATCCCCAGATGGTGGCGCAGCACGTGACCCACCACATATTCCACCATGCCGTCGGTCAGCGCCGGGTCCACCATGCGGCACAGCGGCTGCGTCAGCGTCGGGTTGCCCACGATTCGCTCCACCCCCGCCCAGAGGTTCAGCACCGCCTTGCAGCGCACATAGGGCGTGAAGTCCGCAATCGTCCCGCCCGGCGCGAAGATCACATAATCCGCCGCCTCCGGCGCCATCTCCTCCGCCATCTCCACATCGAGCCCCGCCCCCGCAAAGGCCCGCGCCAGCGGCTCCCGGTATTCCGGCCACAGCTTTGGCCCTGCCGCGAATTGCACCTGGATCGGCATCGACACCCCTCCCGAAGCGCACCGAACCTGCGGCGCCGCTCCTTCTAACCTCTTTTCGCATTGGTGAAAATATCCTCGGGGGTGTGGGGGCAGACAGCCCCCGCCGCCACCCTTATCGCCCGCGCGGGCGGTGGATATGCGCGCTCTGCACGATCCCGAAAGCCGCCATCAGGACCAGCATCGCCGAGCCGCCATAGGACACCAACGGCAGCGGCACCCCCACCACCGGGGCAAGGCCCATCACCATCGACATGTTGACCGCGAAGTAGAAGAAGAACGTCGCCGCCACCCCCAGCGTCAGGAGTGCGCCAAACCGGTCCTTGTTGTTCAGCGCGGAATGCACGCAGAACATGACGATCAGCGCGTAAAGCATCAAAAGCGAAATCGTGCCGACAAAGCCGAACTCCTCGCCCAGCGTGGTAAAGATGAAGTCGGTATGTTTCTCGGGCAGGAAGTTCAGCCGCGATTGCGTGCCTTGCAGAAACCCGCGCCCGACCCAGCCGCCCGACCCCAGCGCGATCTTGGCCTGGCTGATGTGGTAGCCCGCGCCCAGCGGGTCCGATCCGGGGTCGAGGAAGATGTCGATCCGCTTGAACTGGTAGTCCTTCAGCAACTGCCAGGGCGTGCCGCGCGACGTCATCACCGCCGCCACGAGGCCGACGCCTGCGCCCAGCACGACACCGAAATACCACAGGCTGACGCCTGCCACGAACATCACGACGCCGCCGCCCAGCAACAGCAGGATCGCGGTGCCAAGGTCGGGCTGCTTGAGCACCAGCGCCATCGGGACCAGGATCAGGATCACCGGAACCAGAACCCAGAACGGGCGCGAGGTCTTCTTCACGTCGAGCCAGTCGTAATACGAGGCCAGCAGCATCACCAAAGTGATCTTGGCCAGTTCCGACGGTTGCAGCCGCATGAAGCCAAGGTCGATCCAGCGCTGGGCGCCCATGCCGACCGAACCCGCGACATCGACCAGCACCAGCAACAGCAGCGAGACCAGATAGGCCACCCCCGAGATGTTGCGCCAGAACCAGATCGGCACGAAGGCGAAGGTGAACATGATCGCAAGGCCGAGGACGAACCGCTGAATCTGCGGCAGCGCCCAGGGCTGCAACGATCCGCCCGCCACCGAATAGAGCATCAGGAAGCCGACCGAGGACACCGCGATCAACAGCACGACCAGCGCCCAGTTCAGGTAAAGCACCTTGCGCAGCCCGGTCGGGACGGTCTTGACGTTATATTCAAGATAACTCATGTCCGCACCCGCGACAGCGCGCCGACGCTGAAGTCGCGCAACTGCAAGGCCTTCTGCTCGCTGTCGACGGTGCTGCGAACGCTGGCCGGAAAGGCCGTGAGCGGCGGCAGCCCGCCGCTGAGCGCGAACAGGACGATGTCGCGCGCCATCGGGGCGGCCTGATGCTCGGCACCACCATGTTCGACCACGACCGACACCGCGACCTGCGGCGCGTCATAAGGGGCGTAGCAGACAAAGAGCGCATGATCGCGCTGGTTCCACGGCACCTTGTCATTCGCGATCACGCCGGTTTCGCGCTCGGCGGCCGAAATGTTGCGCACCTGGCTGGTGCCGGTCTTGCCGGCCATGATCATGTGCGGGTCTTCGATCCGGGCGCCGCGGGCGGTGCCGCGGGCGCCGTTCACCACGCCCCAGATGCCCGCCCGCACCGCCGCGAGCGCGGCCTGATCCATCCCGAGCGGGTGGGCCGGCACGATCGGCGCCTCGACCCCGTTCACCGATTTGATCAGCCGCGGCAGCACGGCCGCACCCGAGGCAAGCCGCATCACCATCACCGCCAGTTGCAGCGGCGAGGACAGCACATAGCCCTGACCGATGGCCGCGTTGATCGTGTCGCCGATCAGCCAGTCCTGCTTGCGGTACTTCTTCTTCCAGTCCTTGTTCGGGTTCAGGCCCTCGGCGATGGCCGACATCGGCAGGTCGTGCCTGACGCCCAGACCCATTGTCGCCGCCATCGCGCTGATCGCCTCGATCCCGCAGCGTTGCGCCACCGTGTAGAAGAACACGTCGCAGGATTGTGTCAGCGCGTCCTCCAGATCGACGACGCCATGCCCGCCGTGGTTCCAGCAGTGGAACCGCCGACCGCTGACGTCGATGTAGCCGGGACAGCGGATCTTGTCGGTGACCTTCAGCGCGCCCGCTTTCATCGCCGCCAGCGCGGTGATGATCTTGAAGGTCGAGCCCGGCGGATAGATGCCCTGCACCGCCTTGTTGGCCAGCGGCCGGTGGTCGTTGCTCATGTAGGTCTGGTAGTCGGCCGTCGAGATGCCGCGCACGAACTTGTTGGGGTCGAACGACGGCGACGACACGCAGGCGAGGATGTCGCCGGTGGCGATCTCGATCGCCACGGCTGCCGCACTCTGGTCGCCCAGCCGGGCCAGAGTGTAGTTTTGCAGCTTGGCATCGATCGTCAGTTGCAGGTTTTCGCCGGGCTGGCCGTCCTTGCGGTCCAGCTCGCGCATCACCCGCCCGACCGAGTTGACCTCGATCTGCTTGGTGCCCGCCGAGCCGCGCAGCGCATCCTCCATCAGCGCCTCGACCCCGATCTTGCCGATCTGGAATTTCGGGATCTGCAACAGCGGGTCGGGGTTGTCGATCTTGGCCAGATCGGATTCGCTGACCGGGCCGACATAGCCCACCACATGCGCCAGATCCTCGACCAGCGGGTAGTGCCGCGACAGCCCCACCTCGGGCGTGATGCCGGGCAGGGCGGGCGCGTTCACCGCGACGCGCGACAACTCGTCCCAGCTCAGCCGGTCCGACACCGTGATCGGCACGAAGGCGCTGTGGCGCTTGATGTCGCGCTCGGTGCGGGCGATGTCGTCCTCGCTCAGCGGGATCAGGTCGGCAAGGCGGCGCAGCACGCCGTCGACCTCGCCGCCGACATCCTCGCGCACGATCACCGCGCTGAAATTCTGCTCGTTGCCCGCCAGCGGGATGCCGTTGCGGTCGAAGATCAGGCCGCGCGCGGGCGGGATCAGCCGCAGGTTGATCCGGTTCTGGTCCGACAGCATGCGGTACTGGTCCGCCTCGGACACCTGCATCTGCCGCATCCGCAGCGTCAGCCCGCCGACCAGCGCGGCCTGACCCACGCCCAGCAGCAGGGCGCGGCGGCTGATCTTGCGCGCGCTGTCCTCGGTATCCTTGGGCGAGCGTCTCACATCCGCCTCCCAAGCGCGTCAACCTCGCCGGTGGCGGCCTTGCGCAGCCCGAAGGCCAGCCGCGACAGCCCCACCACGACCGGGTAGCACAGGATCGAGCCGAGCAGTTGCAGCGCCACCAGCGACAGCGGCGGCTCGTCGAGGAAGGCCACCGCATAGGCCAGCCGGTAAGCCAGCGCCATGGCGATCATCACGGTCGACACCATCGCCCATTCCATCGCCAGCCCAAGCTCGCGCGTCAGCGCCTCGCGCGAGCGCAGGAACTCGGTGCCCATCAGCACGATCACCGCCCAGAGGCCGGGCGGGCGCATCAGCAGGAAATCCTCCATCAGGAAGACCGCCGCGATCAGCAGCACCGGGACATAATCCGGTCGCCGCAGCACCCAGACCAGGGTGATGGAGGTCAGAAGGTCCGGCCCCGGCAGGGTGGTCGGCAGCGTGCGGATCGGCAGGATGCGCACCACCACCAGCAGGACGGCAATCGCAACGTAAAGGCCGCGGAAGCCCCAGCGTGGGCTGATGACCGGCCTAGCCATTGGTTTTCGTCGCCGTTTCGGGTGGCTGCGGCGGCACCGGAGGCGCGATCAGACTGCCGGGATCGGTGACATGTTCGGCGGCATGGCTGCGCAGCACGCGCAGGAAATCCAGCCGCTCGTAGTCCGCCGCCAACCGCACCTTCAGCCGCCGGTCCGGCCCCTCGGCGACCTGCCCGACCAGCAGGCCGGCGGGGAACACTCCGCCGTCGCCCGACGACACGACCTGATCGCCCGGCCGCACGAGATCGGGGTTTTCCACGAAGTCGATCGGCGGAATCGCGGTGTTGTCGCCTTGCAGCAGCGCGTGCTGCCCCGAAGGCTCGATCGTCACCGGAATGCGGCTGTTGGAGTCGGTCAGCAGGATCACCCGGCTCGTCGTCTCGCCGACGCCCGAGATGCGCCCGACCAGCCCCAGCCCGTCCATCACCGCCCAGCCATCCATGATGCCGTCGCGCGCGCCGACGTTCAGCAGCACCGACTGGCGGAAGGGCGAGCCCGAGTCGGCCAGCACCACGCCGGTGACATGCGTCAGGCTGGGGTCGAGCCGCACCTGATTGAGGTCCAGCAGCTTGGCGTTCTTCTGTTCCAGTTGCAGGGCCGCCTCTTTCCACGCCTTCATCTGCTGCAACTCGCGCCGCAGTTCCTGGTTCTGTTCATAGATGCGGGCATAGGACTGAAAGCCCTCGGCCATCACCGTGACGCGGGTAACCGGCAGCATCAGCCAGGAAAAGCTCGGCACGAAACGATCCACCAGCGCGGTGCGGAAACGTTCCACCCGCGGGCTGTCGACCCGCCACAGCAGGAAAAGCGCGATCAGGAAAACCGCCGTCAGCCCCACCAGAATACGCCGGATGGGCCTGACGAAATCTTCCTGTCCATTTCTGTCTTTCGCCACGGCTGCCTCGCCTCTGGCGCCAAGTCCCGGCCGACGGCCCGGCTTCAGCTATCGTAGTCTATGACATGCCGCAGTTGCTTCTCGTATTCCAGCGCCTTGCCGGTTCCGAGAGCGACACAATTCAGCGACTCGTTGGCGACCGAGATGGAAAGCCCGGTCTGCTCGCGCAGCGCCAGATCCAGCTCGCCCAGCAACGCGCCGCCACCCGTCAGCATCACGCCACGGTCGACGATATCGGCCGCAAGATCGGGCGGCGTCGCTTCCAGCGCGATCATCACCGCCTCGCAGATTTGCTGCACCGGTTCGGCCAGCGCCTCGGCGACCTGCGCCTGGTTGATCTCGGTTTCCTTCGGCACGCCGTTCAGAAGGTCGCGGCCCCGGATCATCATCGAGGCGCCGCGCCCGTCGTCGGGCATCCGCGCCGTGCCGATCGAGGTCTTGATCCGCTCGGCCGTCGACTCGCCGACCAGCAGGTTGTGCTGGCGCCGAAGGTAGCTGATGATCGCCTCGTCCATCCGGTCGCCGCCGACGCGCACCGAGCGGGCATAGACGATATCGCCCAGGCTCAGTACCGCCACCTCGGTGGTGCCGCCGCCGATGTCCACGATCATGCTGCCGGTCGGGTCGGTGATCGGCATCCCGGCGCCGATGGCCGCCGCGATCGGCTCGGCGATCAGCCCGGCGCGCCGGGCACCGGCCGACAGAACCGACTGGCGAATGGCCCGCTTTTCCACCGGCGTCGCGCCGTAGGGCACGCAGACGATGACCTTCGGCCTGGCGAAGGTCGATCGCTTGTGCACCTTGCGCATGAAATGCTTGATCATCTCTTCGGCCACGTCGAAGTCGGCGATCACGCCGTCGCGCATCGGGCGGATCGCCTCGATGCTGCCGGGGGTGCGGCCGAGCATCAGTTTGGCGTCCTCGCCCACCGCCAGAACCTGCTTCTTGCCGTCCTTGACGTGGTAGGCCACGACCGAGGGCTCGTTCAGGATGATGCCGCGACCCTTGACGTAGATCAGCGTGTTCGCCGTGCCGAGGTCGATCGCCATGTCCGACGAGAATAAACCGGAGAGCCAACCCATGCTGAGGTGATCCTGTCTTGCGCAATAATAATCAGACCCGCGACTCGAACGAGGCAGGCCGGGCGTCCTTATAGGCGGCGCCCCGAACGAGGGAAAGGGGCAGGTGCCGCGGCGACGGCGCCTTCCCGCCACATCTTCGGCATCGCTCCGAAACGAGGGGCGCCATCACGGGGAAATGCGATCGCCCGGCAGGTTTCTTGCCTTCCGGGCGTGCCGGGGCGGGCGCATGACTTTCTGACCCACATGATGCTGATGACCAGCGGCGCCGCCCACCACCCGGCGCGCGGGCCTTCACGCGCATCGCTGCCTTGGCGAGATGTTGGCGCGGATCGAGATGGAGGAGGCGCTGCCGGCGCTGACCACCGGGGCTCAGGGGCTGCAGGTGGTGCAGGCGCCGGTCATGCTGGGCTATGGCGGCCTGCGCAAGATCACGCCGATGACGGCCCGGATCGCCTGAGCGACCCGGGCCGTTCAGGCGATCAGAGCGTGGCGCGCGCGGCCTCGGCCGGTTTCGTCTTTTGTCGCCGCAGGATCAGCTTGTTCAGCGCGTTGACGTAGGCTTTCGCGCTGGCCACCACGGTGTCGGTATCGGCCGACTGCCCGGTGACCATCTTGCCGTCCTCCTCCATCCGCACGGAAACGGTGGCTTGCGCGTCGGTGCCTTCGGTCACCGCGTGCACCTGATAAAGCTGCAACCGCGCGGTGTGCGGAAAGAGCGCCTTGACCGCCGCGAAGGTGGCATCAACCGGCCCGTCGCCGGTGGCGTGGACGCTGTGGTCCACCCCGTCGATCGTCATCGTCAGGTCGGCGGTCTGCGGGCCCTCGGTGCCGCAGACCACGCGCAGATGCTTGATCTGCATGAAGTCGTTCTTTTCGTTCGTCGAACTGTCCTGCATCAGCGCGATCAGGTCGTCTTCGTAGACTTCCTTCTTGCGGTCGGCCAAAGCCTTGAACCGCACGAACACATCGGCAAGCTGGTTGTCGGCCAGTTCATAGCCCAGATCGGCGAGCTTTGCGCGCAGCGCCGCGCGGCCCGAATGCTTGCCCATCACCAGATTGGTCTCGGCGAGGCCGATGTCGGTCGGCCGCATGATCTCGAACGTCTCGGCGTTCTTCAGCATCCCGTCCTGATGGATGCCGCTTTCATGCGCGAAGGCGTTCTTGCCGACGATGGCCTTGTTGAACTGCACCGGAAAGCCGGACACGGTGGCGACCTTGCGGCTGATGTTCATGATCTTGGTGGTATCGACGCCGGTGCGGTAGGGCATGATGTCGTTGCGCACCTTCAGCGCCATCACCACCTCTTCCAGCGCGGTGTTGCCCGCGCGTTCGCCCAGCCCGTTGATCGTGCACTCGATCTGCCGCGCGCCGGCCTCCACCGCCGCCAGCGCGTTCGCGGTCGCCATGCCGAGGTCGTTGTGGCAATGGGTGGCAAAGACCACCTTGTCGGCGCCCGGCACCCGCTCCAGCAGCATCCGGATCAGCGCGGCGCTTTCGCGCGGCGCGGTGTAGCCCACGGTATCGGGGATGTTGATCGTGGTGGCGCCCGCCCTGATGGCAATCTCCACCGTGCGGCAGAGATAGTCGTGTTCCGTGCGCGTCGCATCCATCGGCGACCACTGCACGTTGTCGCACAGATTGCGGGCATGGGTGACGGTGGCGTGGATGCGCTCGGCCATCTGGTCCATGGTCAGGTTCGGGATCGCGCGGTGCAGCGGCGAGGTGCCGATGAAGGTGTGGATGCGCGGCCGTTTCGCGTGCTTCACCGCCTCCCAGCAGCGGTCGATATCGCCCATGCTGGCGCGGGCGAGGCCGCAGATCACCGCGTTTTTCGCCTGCCGGGCAATGTCACTGACCGCCTCGAAATCGCCGATCGAGGCGATCGGGAACCCGGCCTCGATGATGTCCACGCCCATCTCGTCGAGGAGCGTCGCGATCTCCAGCTTTTCCTCATGCGTCATGGTCGCGCCGGGCGACTGTTCGCCATCGCGCAGCGTGGTGTCGAAGATCAGCACGCGGTCCTGGTCAGAGGGCAGGATGCGGGCGGCTTTGGGGGTATCGGTCATTGGTCTGTCTCTTTGCTGGTCTCTTGGCGTCGTGCTTGCGGGCGCTGGTCACCTCCGAGCGGTCGCACCCAAGGGGCACGCTCAGAGGCAGCCAAGAAGCAGAAGCCCACGGGCGGGCAGGAGGCCATGAGCCCCCGAGGCAAAGGAAATGATCAACGCCCGTGTCATGGAGCGAAACTATAAGGACGGATCGGGAAAAGGGAAGGGCGAATTTGCCCCGGCCGGATCAGATCCCGTGGCTGCGGCCATAGGCGTTCCGCGCCGGGCTTTCCCAGCCGGTCAGCGCGCCCGGCTCTGGCCGGAACACCTCGACCAGCAGCGGGTGGCAGGCGGCGGCATCGCTGGAATGTTCCGCCGAACAATCGCCGCCGGGGCAGGCCGACAGGCCGCCCAGCAGGTCGATCTCGGCGAAGAACTCCAGATGGTCGCCAGGGCGCACCGGGCTCGCCTTCATGAAATACTGCCCGGTATCGCGGGTGAAGCCGGTGCACATGAAGACGTTCAGCACGTCATGCACCAGCGCCTCGGCCTCAAACAGCGGCAGGTTGCGGGCCTGCGCCAAGGCGCGGGTCAGGTTGGAATGGCAGCAATGGTGATACTCTCCCCCCGACAGCAGCCGATGCGTATAGGGGTCGCAGCGCGTCCCGATCACGTCATGCACCGACCCGCCGAAGGCATCGAAGCCGTACCAGTCGAGCGTATCGGCGGTGATGGTCGCCATCGGCCGCAGGCTGGGAAACGTCGACCACATCCGGTCGCCGGTCGACAGATGCGTGCCATGCAGCGCCCGCGTCTTGCCGGAATAGAAACGTTCCGTCAGATCACCCGCGGCCCACAGGTTCAGATCGCCCACCTGCGGGCCTTCGACGCAAGTGATGCGGAAGAAATGGCCCGCCGGAACATCGAAACACCGCGCCTCGCGCGGCGGCACGAGGGTCTCGCCGGTCTTCACCGCGCCCTTCCGCACGCGGCGATAAAGGCCAAGATCCGGCCGGGGCAGGCTGGCCACCGGGTAGCAGATCACCGGCGCAACCGCCTTGCGGGCGGCGGCATCGGCGGGCAGGGCGGTCTCGGGGGTGCTCAGCTTCATTTCGGCTCCTTGCGGGTCGCGGCCACGATGCGGCGCGCCCTCTGGATCGTCAAGCCGGGGACGATTTCAGGCACTGGCGCGGCTGCTTGCCCGGCGCCAGATCGCAGACCGCGCCGCAGGCCGCGCACCGGAACCGCCCGCCGCCGCCCTCGGCGCGCCAGCGGCATTCGCGGGTCAGCGTCGACCCGCGCCGCATCAGCCACATGCCGACAAAGACCGCGATGATGACGAAGGGAAACAGCGCCATGACTACACCTGTGGCAATGCGGCCGGATCGGCGATCCAGCCTTCAAGCGGGTCGGCGTGGGGCGGGCCATCGGTCGCGTATCCCTGCCGGAACGCCCAGGCCGCCTGCAGCGCGCAGATCAGCGCATCCAGCCGGTCGCCGGTCGGGTCCGCCGCCGGATCGGGCGGCGCCTGAACCGTGATCCCGTCGAACCGCGCACTCCCCGCCTCGCCGCACAGCACCGCCAGCAACCGGCGGCGCGCCTCGGCCTGCGCCCCGCTCTGCTTCGCCGGATCGTCCGCCTTGTAGCTGACCCGCCCGATCAGATCGCGGGCGACGATGCCGGGGTAGGCTTCGACGCAGGTCCGCGCCTCATCGCCCGAGTGCAGCCCCGGCACATGCACCCCGGCCGCCAGCAGACGCGGCGCACCTTCGTGGAACATCAGGCCGACCGGCGTGTAGTCGATCGTCTGCGGGCTTTGCGACCGGCAGCGGCCATCGACGCCGCGCCGGTGGTGCTTGTCCCCCGGCGCCCGACCCGTCCGGTAGCCGGTGAGGTCATCGCGGAACTGAGCACGGGTCAGGGTGCCGACATGCCCGACATAGCCCGCCCAAGTCTCCACCCCCGGCCAGCCGATCCCCGACAGAAACCGGCGCGCCTGCGCGAAGGGGAAGTCGAACCCGGCCACCCAGGGGCCGGGCGTGCGCAGCAGCGCCTCAAACCCGCCCAGCGAGTCGAAGCTGTCCATCCGCTCCAGCGTCAGCGTTTGACCCACAAGCCTGCACACCGCACAAGTGATCGGCTTGGCCCGCGTC
Organism: Solirhodobacter sp.; assembly: GCF_964715405.1. NCBI lineage: Bacteria > Pseudomonadati > Pseudomonadota > Alphaproteobacteria > Rhodobacterales > Paracoccaceae > Solirhodobacter > Solirhodobacter sp. Next base: position 14,210 of record NZ_CBAICG010000032.1, read on the forward strand.
GGCGTGCTGGTGAAGTCTATCCCGAAAATCCGCATCCCCCCTCCAGACGAAAAGGCCCCGCCGCAACGGGGCCGCTCCGGGGTCGATGGGGCTGGCTCACACCACCCGTTCCACCATCAGCTTCTTGATCTCGGCAATCGCCTTGGCCGGGTTCAGCCCCTTCGGGCAGGTCTTGGTGCAGTTCATGATGGTGTGGCAGCGGTAAAGCTTGAACGGGTCTTCCAGATCGTCCAGCCGCTCGCCGGTGGCTTCATCGCGGCTGTCGATGATCCAGCGGTAGGCGTGCAAGAGCGCGGCCGGCCCAAGATACTTGTCGCCGTTCCACCAGTAGCTGGGGCAGGAGGTGCTGCAGCAGGCGCACATCACGCATTCGTAAAGCCCGTCCAGCTTGGCGCGGTCGTCGATCGACTGGCGCCACTCTTTCACCGGGCTGTTCGTCTTGGTTTCCAGCCAGGGCATGATGCTGGCGTGTTGGGCGTAGAACTGCGTCAGGTCGGGCACCAGATCGCGCACCACCGGCATGTGCGGCAGCGGGTAGATCTTCACGTCGCCCTTGATCTCGTCCAGGCCATAGATGCAGGCCAGCGTGTTGATCCCGTCGATGTTCATCGCGCAACTGCCGCAGATGCCCTCGCGGCACGACCGGCGGAAGGTCAGCGTGGGGTCGATCTCGTTCTTGATCTTGATCAGCGCGTCCAGAACCATCGGGCCGCACTTGTCCATGTCGACGAAATAGGTATCCACCCGCGGGTTCTCGCCGTCATCCGGCGTCCAGCGATAGATCATGAACTTGCGGACGTTCTTGCCATCCGGCTGCGGCCAGGTCTTGCCGGTGCGGATCTTCGAGTTCTTGGGAAGCGTGAACTGGACCATCGGTCATCCCCTCCAATCGGGTCTGTCATAGAGCGGCCGGCGCGGCGGCTGGCCGGATTCCTGCTGGACGCAGGACGCATAGACCAGCGCGGGGTCGCGCCCCAGCAAATAGTCGGAACTGATCGTGACATCCGCCCCCGCAAGGCGCGCGCCGCCGCTGCCGAGGCCCAGCGCGACGGTGCCGCGCGGGTGGCTGGCCAGTTGCGCGGTGCGAAAGCAATCGGCCTCGGCCTGCTCGACCGTCACCGGGCCGCAGGCGGCCGACAGGGCCACCAGTGTCAGCGCGCAGGCCGGGGCGGCGCGCATCTCAATACACCCGTGCCTTGGGTGCGATCCGCTTCAGGTCGATGCCGCCCTCGGCCTCGGTCGTCAGCGGGGCGAGGTGCACGGGGCGGTAATCCAGCGTTACCCGGGTGCCGTCGACATGGGCGAGCGAATGCTTGCGCCAGGTCACGTCGTCGCGGTTCGGGTAATCCTCGTGCGCGTGGGCGCCGCGGCTTTCCTTGCGCGCCTCGGCCGCCACGATGGTGGCCAGCGCGTTCGGCATCAGGTTGGTCAGTTCCAGCGTTTCCATCAGGTCGCTGTTCCAGACCATGCTGCGGTCGGTCACCTTCAGGTCGGCGACCTTGGCGGCCACCGCTTCCATTTTCGCCACGCCCTCGGCCAGCGTCTTGTCGGTGCGGAACACGGCGGCATCGGATTGCATGGTCTTTTGCATCTCCAGCCGCAGGTCGGCGGTGGCAGTGTGGCCGTTGGCGTGGCGCAGACCGTCGAACCGGTCCAGCGCCTTGTCAACCTCGGCCTTGTTCGTCGCCGGGGCGGCGGTGGCCGGGTTGACGACCTGCCCGGCGCGGATCGCCGCCGCACGGCCGAACACCACAAGGTCGATCAGCGAGTTGGAGCCAAGGCGGTTCGCGCCATGCACGCTCGCGCAGCCCGCCTCGCCCACCGCCATCAGGCCGGGGAACACGGCGTCGGGCGCGTCGTGGGTCGGGTTCAGCACCTCGCCCCAGTAGTTGGTCGGGATGCCGCCCATGTTGTAATGCACCGTCGGCAGCACCGGGATCGGTTCCTTGGTCACGTCCACCCCGGCGAAGATGCGCGCGCTTTCCGAAATCCCCGGCAGCCGCAGCGCCAGCGTTTCCGGCGGCAGATGGCTGAGGTTCAGGAAGATGTGATCCTTCTCGGGGCCGACGCCGCGGCCTTCGCGAATTTCGATGGTCATGCAGCGGCTGACCACGTCGCGCGAGGCCAGGTCTTTGTAGTGCGGCGCATAGCGTTCCATGAACCGCTCGCCGTTGGAGTTGGTCAGATAGCCGCCCTCGCCGCGCACACCCTCGGTGATCAGGCAGCCCGCGCCATAGATGCCGGTCGGGTGGAACTGGACAAACTCCATGTCCTGCAAGGGCAGGCCCGCGCGCGCCACCATGCCGCCGCCGTCGCCGGTGCAGGTATGCGCCGAGGTCGCCGAGAAGAAGGCGCGGCCATAGCCGCCGGTGGCCAGCACCGTCATCTTGGCGTTGAAGACGTGGATGGTGCCGTCGTCGAGCTTCCAGCAGACGACGCCGGTGCAGGCGCCATTGGTGATGATCAGGTCGATGGCGAAATACTCGATGAAGAACTCGGCGTTGTTCTTCAGGCTCTGGCCATAGAGGGTGTGCAGGATGGCGTGCCCCGTCCGGTCCGCCGCCGCACAGGTGCGCTGCACCGGCGGGCCCTCGCCGAACTCGGTGGTGTGGCCGCCGAACGGGCGCTGGTAGATCTTGCCGTCTTCGGTGCGGCTGAACGGCACGCCGTAGTGCTCCAGCTCGTAGACCGCCTTTGGCGCCTCGCGCGCCAGGTATTCCATCGCGTCGGTGTCGCCCAGCCAGTCCGAGCCCTTGACGGTGTCGTACATGTGCCATTGCCAGTGGTCCGGCCCCATGTTGGACAGGCTCGCCGCGATGCCGCCCTGCGCCGCCACGGTGTGCGACCGGGTCGGGAACACCTTGGTCACGCAGGCGGTGCGCAGACCCTGTTCGGCCATGCCCAGCGTGGCCCGCAGGCCCGCGCCACCCGCACCCACCACGACCACGTCGTAATCGTGCGTTTCGTATTCGTAAGCCGCCATTTCTTATTCTCCCGTCACGCGCCCAGGGCGATCTTGAGCACGGCGAAAATCCCCGCCAGCATCAGGCCGCGCCACAACAGCGCGTTCGCCACCAGCCAGCGCAGCCGGTGCCGTCCGGCCGGAACGTAATCCTCGATCACCACCTGCACGCCAAAGCGCACATGCTGGAACAGCGCCACGAGGGTCGCCAGCGCGACGATGGCGTTCAGCGGGTTGCGATAGATCGCCAGCATCGCCGCGTGCCCCGCCCCCAGCGCATGCGCGAAAGGCAGCAGGAACAGCAGGATCAGCGGCACCAGCGCGATCGCCGTCAGGCGCTGCGAGATGAAGTGTTCGGTGCCGCTTTTGGCCGACCCCAGCCCCCGGACGCGCGCGTATTCGGTTTTGTAAGACATCGGTTCCCCCGCGTTCAGATGACCAAGGCGATGGTCAGCACGGTCATTGCGACCGACAGCCCGACAACGATCCAGCCGGATCGGGCGGTCTCGCCGATCCCCATGCCGATCCCCATGTCCCAGCGCAGATGGCGGATGCCGTTCAGCAGGTGGTACCACAGCGCCCAAAGCGAGACGACCATCACCAGAAGGCCGATCCACGAGGTCAGCACCCCGTCGACAAAGCCGAAATAGCTCGGCGACACCGCCGCCGCGACGAACCACCAGACGATCAGGAACGCCGACAGCCCGAGGCCGACGCCGGTGATGCGATGCACGATCGACAGCGTGGTGGTGATCTGCGGCCGATAGATCTGCAAATGGGGGGAAAGCGGCCGGTTGCCCCGGTTCACGTCAGCCATGAGGGTTCCCTTTTTTCCGGGACGGGCCGCCCGTCGTGTCGGGGTCGCCCGTCGTTGGGCATGATCAATAGCCCTTTTTTTGGCCAAGTCACGCACGGAGACGCCGTGAGCGCGCCAAAACACGATGCAGGCGCAGAAAAGTGGGATTTGTGATCACGGCCGCAAATTGTGTGATCACAGGATTGTCCGCGCCGCGACTCAGCGCGGAATCAGCGCCCAGTAATCAAGGTCCAGCAGCACCTCGGGCCGGTATTTGCCATCCTCGCCCTTCAGCGCGAAGGGTTCCGCCCCCTGCTTCACCGCCACCAGCCGCAGCCGCAGCGCGCCGACCGAGGGCACCGGAGTCTCGGCCCGGTCCAGCACTTCCGACCAGCACCGCACCGTGTCGCCCGCGAAACAGGGGTTCGCGTGCGCCCCGCCGTTCAGCGCCACGACCATCTGCGCGTTGGCCAGCCCGTTGAAACTCAAGGCCCGCGCCAGCGAAATCACATGCCCGCCATAGATCAGCCGTTTGCCATCCGCCCGCTGCGTCGCATCGAAATGCACCTTGGCGGTGTTCTGCCACAGGCGCGTGGCCAGCATATGCTCGGCCTCCTCGATGGTCACCCCATCGACGTGGTCGATCGTCTCGCCCACCGCATAGTCGCCCCAGCGGTGCGGCTCGCCCGCCAGCGTGAAATCGTAGCCCTCGAAGTGCAACCCCTCCGGCACCACCAGCGCCGCGGGCTCGACCGCCTTGGCCAGCACCGGCACCACCGGATCGGGCGCCGGGCCGGTGCCGCGTTTGCGCACCATCACCCAGCGGACGTATTCGATCACCGGCACGTCATGCTGGTTCACGCCCGTGGTGCGCACCCAGACCACGCCCGAGCTGCCGTTGGAGTTTTCCTTGACCCCGATCACTTCCGAAGACGCGCGCAGCGTATCGCCCGGCCAGACCGGGCGCAGCCAACGCCCCTCGGCATAGCCAAGGTTGGCGATGGCGTTCAGCGAAATGTCCGGCACCGTCTTGCCGAAGACCAGATGGAACGCCGCCAGATCGTCGATCGGCGAGGCAGGTAGCCCGCAGGCCCGCGCGAACTCGTCCGAGGAGTAAAGCGCCCCGCGCGCCGGGTAGAGCGCGTGGTAAAGCGCGCGTTCCCCCCCCGACACGGTGCGCGGCACGGCATGGGCGATCACCTCGCCCACCCGGTAATCCTCGAAGAACCGGCCCGCGTTGGTCTTCATTGCGTCACGCATACATCCCGAGGAACGGGTTGTAGCCGAGCATCTTGTGAACCATCGTGATCAGCCCGTACATCACCAGTGCGATCACCACGAGCACCGCATCGCGCTTGATCCCGCCCGAGGCCGGGCGCTGCCACGGCCCGGCCCGGTTGATCAGCGCCATCGCGATCAGCGCCCAAAGGCCCATGCCGCCGAACAGCACGATCGAGGGTCCGTCGTTGTGCACCACCAGATGCGCCAGCGCCCACAGCGTGGTGCCCCAGAGCATCGGGTGGCGGATATAGGTCCACAGCACCCCTTTCGACATGCCCGCGCCGAACACGATCACCGCGATCAGCATCAGGGTGTTGTTCAGATGACCATTGCCGGGAATGGCGATCAGGTTGGGCATGTTCGGCACCGAGCGATAGCCGATCACCATCAGCACCAGCGCAATCACCAGCCCGACGGCCACCGCGCCCTTCGCGCTGTCGCCCATCGCCTGACGCGGACCGGGTGCGACGCGCTTGAAGAGATGCGCCACATACCAGAGCGCCACACCGAGGATCAGAAGTGCCATGCGATTTCCCTTACGCTTCCTGGACGAGTTTTTCTTCCTGCGCCGTTTGCAGGGCCGTCATCGTGGCAATCGCCTCGGCCTTGGCCAGCGTCTGGCGCGCTGTCACGACGTGCAGATTCTCGACGATCTTGCCATCGACCACCGCCACCCCCTGGCCCTGCGCCTGGGCCGCCTCGAACGCCTCGATCTGGCGCCGGGCAAGGTCGATCTCGGCCTCGCCGGGGGCGAAGGCAGCGTTGGCCACGGCGATCTGGCGCGGATGGATGATGGTCTTGCCGTCAAAGCCCATGTCGCGGCCCTGCGCGCATTCGGCCTTGTGGCCGTTGTCGTCCTTGAAGGCGTTGTAGACCCCGTCGAGGCAGATCAGCCCCTCGGCCCGCGCCGCCAGCAGCGCCATCTGAAGGCTGGTCATCAGCGGCAGCCGGTCGGCGCGAAAGCGGGCGCCCAAGTCCTTGGCGAGGTCGTTGGTGCCCAGCACGAAGCCCTGCATCCGCGGATGCGCAGCGATCTGGGCCGCGTTCAGCACGCCGCGCGGCGACTCGATCATCGCCCACAGCGGCACATCGGGCAGCACCTCGGCCACCGCCTCCACATCCGCGGCGCTGCCGACCTTGGGGATCAGCACCGCATCGGCGCCCGATCCGGCCAGCGCGCGTGCATCATCGCGCCCCCAGGGCGTGTCGAAGCCGTTGATGCGGGCGATTCGGGCGCGCGGCCCGAAATCCGTCACCGGCAGCGTCCGCGCCAGCAACTCGCGCGCCGCGACCTTCTCGTCGGGCGCCACCGCATCCTCCAGATCGAAGATGATCGCGTCGATGGCCAGCCCGCGCGCCTTCTCGAAGGCCCGTTGCCGGGAACCCGGAATGTAAAGGACAGACCGCCAGGGTCTTGCACGCGGCTCCATGCTTGCCTCCTCGTAAGCCCATTCCGCCGCGTGCTAGCACGAATGCCGCGCCGCCGCGAGGGGGCCGAAGGTCGGACCCGCAGGATTGACCGCTCAGGTTCCCTGACCAATTGCCGCGCGATACCAGGCCACGATCCTGGCGCGTTCGGCGGGCTCGATCATGCTGAGGTTGGCGGGCGGCATGGCATGGGTCACGCCCGCCTGAATGTAGATGCGCTCGGCCTCGTGCGCGATCTCGTTGGGGGTTTCCAGCCGCACGCCCTTTGGCGCCCACAGGATGCCCTCGTAGCCCGGTTCCTTGGCGTGGCACATGGAACAGCGGCCCTGCACGATCATCGTGACATCCTCGAATCCGGCCGCCTGCGCAAAGCGCGCATCGGCGGGCGAGGGGGTGATGTCGCCGCTTTGCGTGTCGTGCGGGAACATCGGCGCGGTCGACAGCCAGGCGATCAGCAGGAACAAGAGCGCGGTGGCCAGCCAGGTCCAGGTCGGGTTGCCTTTGCGCGCGTGGCGGGTGTTGAAATAGTGCCGGATCGTCACGCCCATCAGGAACACGAGGCTGGCGATGATCCAGTTGTATTCGGTGGCAAAGGCCAGCGGGTAGTGGTTCGACAGCATCAGGAACAAGACCGGCAGCGTCAGGTAGTTGTTGTGCGTGCTGCGCTGCTTGGCGATCTTGCCATCCTTCGGGTCGGGCTTGCGCCCCGCCTTCAGGTCGGCCACCACGATGCGCTGGTTCGGCATGATGATGAAGAAAACGTTGGCCGACATGATCGTGGCGGTGAAGGCGCCAAGGTGCAAAAGCGCGGCGCGGCCGGAAAAGACATGGGTGTAGCCCCAGCTCATCGCCACCAGGATGATGTAGAGCCCGATCATCAGCCGGGTGTTGTCATCGCCGAACTTCGACTTGCAGATCAGGTCGTAGACGATCCAGCCGAACACCAGCGAGCCGATCGAGATGCCGATCGCCTCGGGCACCGTCAGGTTCATCACCGCCGGGTCGATCAGGAAGAAGTTGGCACCGAAATAGTAGACCAGGATCATCATGGTGAAGCCTGACACCCAGGTCATGTAGCTTTCCCATTTGAACCAGATCAGGTGGTCCGGCATCGCCTCGGGCGCCACCAGATACTTCTGCACATGGTAGAAGCCGCCGCCATGCACCTGCCACTCCTCGCCATCCGCGCCGCTGGCCAGATTGCGGTCGCGGTGCAGCCCAAGGTCGAGCGCGATGAAGTAGAACGACGAGCCGATCCAGGCGATTCCGGTGATCACATGGGTCCAGCGCACCGCGAACTGAACCCATTCTGCCAAGACGGCCAGATCGTACATCGCATCCCTCCTCGTGTGGTTGGGAAACGCTATACCCGCGCGCACCTTTTTGTTAATTCTGCAAATGAGTGAGGACTTTCAATCAGGGCAGGATAATCGCCATGTCCTACGTCAACAACATCAAGATGTTCGTCCGTGTCTACGAATTGGGCAGCATGAGTGCGGCGGCGCGCGACCAGCGCACCTCGCCCGCCGTCGCCTCGGCCCGCGTCTCGGAACTGGAAAAGCACCTCGGCGTGCGGCTCTTCAACCGCACCACCCGATCCTTGCAGCCGACCGAAAACGGTCGCCTCTTCTACGACGGCGCCCGCAAGGTGCTCGACGCAATCGACGAGGCCGAGGCAGCGGTGATCGACGCCACCCAGAACCCGCGCGGCACGATCTTCGTGGCGGCGCCCCTGGGCATCGGCCGCCGCCTGATCGCGCCGCAGGTGCCCCTGTTCAAGGACGAATACCCCCAGATCGACGTGCGCCTGCGCCTGTCCGACCGCATCATCGACATCACCGCCGAGGGGCTGGACGTGGCCTTCCACCTCGGCATCCTTGATGACAGCACGCTGAAGGTGCGCGCGGTGGCCGACTGCCCGCGCCTCCTTTGCGCGGCGCCCTCCTACGTCGCCCGCCGCGGCAACCCGGCCGATGGCGACGCGCTGGTGCGCGACCACCACGACTGCCTGAACCTGCGTTTCCCCGGCGCCAAGGAGTTCCAGTGGACCCTCTTGACCCCCGAGGGCCCACGCCGGTTCGAGATCGTCGGCCCGTTCGAATCGGATGACGGCGATGTGCTGACGGCCTGGGCGCTCGACGGCCGCGGCATCGTGCTGAAGCCGGTGTTCGAGGTCGCCGACCACCTGCGCGCCGGCCGTCTGGTCCCGGTCGCCGAGGCCACGCCGCCGCTGCCGGTGCAGTTGAGCTGCCTGACGCCGAACCGGCGGCTGAAGGATCCGAAGATCCGGCTGTTCGTCGACTTCATGATCAGCCGCTGCAAGGCGGCGATCAGCGGCGGGCAGGCCGCCTGAGGCGAAACGTGGGGGGCCGTCTGCCCCCCACACCCCCCGAGGATATTTTCAAACGGAAGATGAGGGGCGCGCCGTCAGCTGCCCCGATAGGTGGCGTATCCGAAGGGCGAGAGCAGCAGCGGCACATGGTAGTGGCTGTCTTTCTGCGAAATGCCGAAGCGGATCGGGATCATGTCGAGAAACCGCGGCGCCTCGGGCGCGGCGCCGGTCGCGTCGAGGTAGGCACCGGCATGGAACACCAGTTCATAGACCCCGGTGGTGAACTGCCCGGCGGGCAGGATCGGCGCATCGGTCCGCCCGTCGTGGTTGGTCACCGTCGAATGCAGGTGCACCCGCGTCTCGCCCTCGATCCGGTAAAGGTCGATGCGGATCCCCGCGGCGGGCAGCCCGCGCGCCGTATCCAGCACATGCGTCGACAAGAATCCGCCCGGCATTTCCCGCTCTCCCATCCCGCCCGATCCGGCGGCAACTCTGCCCGGTTTCATGTCCGGAAGCGACCGCTGATCCGCGTGACAGGTCTTTCAGGAATTATTTGAAAACCCCACCCATTCGATTGCCCTACAAGAGAATGAACCGCAACCGGGGAGGGCTCGGATGACCCGTTATCCACGCAACATGCAGGGCTACGGCCAGCACGCCCCCGATGCGCAGTGGCCCGGCGGCGCCAGGATCGCGGTGCAGATTGTCCTCAACTACGAGGAGGGCGGCGAGAACTGCGTCCTGCATGGCGACGCCGCCTCCGAGGCGTTCCTGTCCGACATCGCGGGGGCCGCGATGTGGCCGGGCCAGCGCCACTGGAACATGGAATCGATCTACGAATACGGCGCCCGCGCCGGGTTCTGGCGGCTGCATCGGCTGTTCACCGCAATGGGCATTCCGGTCACCGTCTTCGGCGTTGCCACCGCGCTCGCCCGCAGCCCTGAACAGGTCGCCGCGATGAAGGCGGCGGGGTGGGAGATCGCCTCGCACGGGCTCAAGTGGGTCGAGCACAAGGACATGCCCGAAGACGTCGAACGCGCCGCCATCGCCGAGGCGATCCGCCTGCACACCGAGGTGGTGGGCGAACGTCCGCTCGGCTGGTACACCGGCCGCTGTTCCGTCAACACCGTGCGCCTGGTCGCGGAGGAGGGCGGTTTCGCCTGGATCTCCGATACCTACGACGACGATCTGCCCTACTGGATCGAGGTCGGCGCCCGCGACCAGTTGATCATCCCCTATACGCTCGAAGCCAACGACATGCGCTTTGCCACCGCGCCGGGCTACATCGAGGGGCAGCAGTTCTTCCAGTATCTCAAGGACGCCTTCGACACGCTCTATGCTGAAGGGCAGGCGGGTCAGGCCAGGATGATGTCGGTCGGCCTGCACAACCGCCTGATCGGCCGCCCCGGCAAGATCGCCGGGCTGAAACGCTTCCTGGACTACGCGCGCGGCCATGCAGGGGTGTGGTTCCCGCGCCGCCTCGACATTGCGCGCCACTGGGCCGCGACGCACCCCAACCACCGCTTCGAACGGCCCAGCCAGATGACGCGCGAGCGTTTCGTAGAACGCTTCGGCGGCGTCTTCGAACACTCCCCCTGGATTGCCGACCGCGCCTGGGCCCTGGAGCTTGGCCCGGCGCATGACACCGCCGTGGGCGTTCACTCCGCGCTCGCCCGCGTCTTCCGCTCCGCCACCGAGGCCGAGCGTCTGGGCGTGCTGACCGCCCACCCCGACCTCGCCGGGAAACTTGCGCAGGCCAAGCGCCTCACCGAGGCCAGCAGCGCCGAACAAGCCGCCGCCGGGCTAAATGCGCTGACCGATGCCGAGCGTGCTGCCTTCACCCGCCTGAACGCCGATTACGTCGCCAGGTTCGGCTTCCCCTTCATCATCGCCGTGCGCGACAACACGAAGGCGACCATCCTCGCCGCCTTCCAGCGCCGCATCACAAACGAACGTTCGGTCGAATTTGCAGAAGCCTGCGCCCAGGTCGAACGCATCGCCGAACTTCGCCTCAAGGACATGCTGACATGACCGGCTATTACGCCCCCAAAGGCGGCCTGCCGCCGCAAACCGCCCTGATGACCGGTCGCGCCGTCTTCACCGAGGCTTATGCCGTGATCCCGCGCGGTTGCTTTTCCGACATCGTCACCTCGTTGCTGCCCGGCTGGGTGAATACCCGGCTCTGGCTGATCGCCCGGCCGATGTCGGGCTTTTCGGAGACCTTCAGCCAATACGTGATGGAGGTCGCCCCCGGCGGCGGCTCCGACACGCCCGAGCCCGAGGCGGGCGCGCAATCCGTCCTCTTCGTCACGGCGGGCGAGATCTGGCTCTCGCTCGATGGCAAGGAGCATGAACTCGGCGCGGGCGGCTATGCCTACATCCCTGCCGGATGCGACTGGCGGCTGAAGAACGGCGGCCCCCACGTGGCGCGCTTCCACTGGGTCCGCAAGCTTTACGAACCCGCGCCCGGCCTGCCCGCGCCGCAAGCCTTCGTCACCTCGGACCGCGAGGTGGCGCCGATCGCGATGCCCGAGACCGACGGGCGCTGGGCCACCACCCGCTTTGCCGACCCCACCGACCTGCGGCACGACATGCATGTGAACATCGTCACCTTTCAGCCCGGCGGCCTGATCCCGTTCGAGGAAACCCATGTGATGGAACACGGGCTTTACGTGCTCGAAGGCAAGGCGGTCTACAAGCTCAACCGCGACTGGGTCGAGGTCGAGGCGGGCGATTTCATGTGGCTGCGGGCCTATTGCCCGCAGGCCTGCTACGCCGCGGGCCCCGGCCCGTTCCGCTACCTGCTTTACAAGGACGTCAACCGCCACGCCCGCCTGCGCGGCCCCGGCGCCTTCGGCCCTGCCAGATGACCCGTCCTTCCCCGTTCTTCTTGGCGAAAATGCTCTCGGGGGGTGCGGGGGGCAGACAGCCCCCCGGCCTTGGCCGCCCATGACCACGATCCGCACCCATCCCCTCACTGCCGCTGTCTTCGCCCCTTTTGGCGATGTGCTCGACACTGCGGGCCCCCATGACAAACTCATCAATCAGGGCCTTTGCGGCCGCTGGCACGACCGCGCCCAGCTTGATTTCGGCCCCGGTGGCCGCGCTGCGATCAGCCTGTTCCGCGCCGCGCCGCGCGCGCTGCCCTACCGGCTCGACATGGTGGAACGCCACCCGGACGGCAGTCAGGCCTTCCTGCCGATGACCGAACATTCGTTCCTTGTCATCGTCGCACCCGACGAGAATGGCACCCCCGGCACACCGCGCGCCTTTCTCACCGCGCCGGGGCAGGGGATCAACCTGCACCGCGGCACCTGGCATGGCGTGCTGACCCCGCTGCAGGCCCCCGGTCTTTTCGCTGTCGTCGACCGGATCGGCGACACACCCAACCTGCAGGAACACTGGTTCCCCGCCCCCTTCACCGTCATCGCCTGACGGCCCCATGACCCCGCGCGGCAGGGCCCGGCGCGCGGGGCTGCGAAAACGAGGCCCGCCAACCTGCGCTACAGAGGGAAGAGACATGACCCAATCCACCCACCCCGTCGATGAGGTGCTGCCTCCGGCCAAGCTCCTCACGCTCGGCCTCCAGCACGTTCTGGTGATGTATGCCGGCGCCATCGCCGTGCCCTACATCATCGGCGGCGTTCTCAAGCTGTCACAGCAGGACGTCGCCTACCTGATCTCCGCCGATCTCTTTGCCTGCGGGATCGTCTCGATGATCCAGTCCTTCGGCCTTACGCCCTGGTTCGGCGTCAAGCTGCCGGTGATGATGGGCGTCACCTTCGCCTCGGTCGGGCCGATGATCGCCATCGCCATTCCGCATCCGGGCGCCGAGGGTGCGCAGATCATCTTCGGCTCGATCATGGCCGCCGGTGTCGTCGGCATCCTGATCGCACCCGTCGCCAGCCGGCTCTTGCGCTTCTTCCCCTCGGTGGTGACCGGCACGGTGATCACCGTGATCGGCATCACCCTGATGCAGATCGGCATCTGGTGGGTCTTCGGCCAGCCCTTCGGCCCGACCGCGCCGAAGCTGGTCGATCCCGCGCAGGCCGACTGGCTCAAGCAGATCGGCACCCTTGCCGCCGCCTCCGGCTCGACCGTGCCGCCGGTGCCGCCGGGCCTCAGCCTCTCGGCCGCCATGCCGAACCCGGCCTATGCCAATGCCACCAACCTGATGATCTCGGCGCTTGTCCTTGTCGTCGTGCTGGGCTTCGCGCGCTACGCCAAGGGGTTCCTGTCGAACATCGCCGTGCTGATGGGCATCATCGCGGGGGGGGTGGTCGCCACCATCGTCGGCACGATGACCTTTGCTTACGTCGGCGGCGCCGCCTGGTTCGCGCCGATCGTGCCCTTCCACTTCGGCACCCCGGTGTTCCAACTGGTGCCGATCCTGACGATGGTCCTGGTGATGCTGATCACGATGATCGAATCGACCGGCATGTTCCTCGCGCTCTGCGACATGACGGGTTCGAAAATGACGCAGCCGCGCCTGTCCGCCGGCCTGCGCGCCGATGGCCTCGGCACACTGATCGGCGGGCTCTTCAACACCTTCCCCTACACCTCGTTCTCGCAGAACGTCGGCCTCGTGGGGGTCACCGGCATCCGCTCGCGCTTCGTCACCGTCACCGGCGGGGCGATCATGGTGGTGCTGGGGCTGGTGCCGAAGATGGGCGCGCTGGTCGCCTCGCTGCCGACAGCGGTGCTGGGCGGCGCGGGGCTGGTGATGTTCGGCATGGTCGCGGCCACCGGCATCCGCATCCTCGGCCGGGTGGACTTCACCCATAACCGCCACAACCTGTTCGTGGTGGCGATCTCGATCGGCTTTGGCATGATCCCGATGATCGCGCCGAACTTCGACCAGTGGATGCCGTCAGCCATCCACCCGCTGGTCGAGTCCGGCATCCTGATGGCCGCCGTCTCGGCGGTGATCCTGAACGCCTTCTTCAACGGCGCGCAGGGCACGCTCGACGACGCCCGCGAGGCCGCCGAAGCGGCGGAGGGCTGAGCCGCCCTCCAGCCGGAAACACCAGTAGCCCCCGCGAAAGCGGGGGCCGTTTTCCGACCGAAACCGCCGGAAAGCCGGTGCAACGTCGGTGCTTTTTCGGTGCTCTTTCGGTATCCGGTTTTCGCCGTCTTTTCAGCGCCTTGCCATCCGCGCGGCGACATCAAGCATCCGGTTGGAAAATCCCCACTCGTTGTCATACCAGCCGAACACCCGCAGCATCCCGCCCGCCGTCACCACGGTTTCCGGCAGCGCCATCACGATGCTTTCCGGCCGCGCGCGCAGGTCGGAGGACACCAGCGGCCGATCGGTCCAGCCGACCACTCCGCCAACCTCCCTGAGTGCCGCGTTGACTTCGGCCACCGTTGGGCAAACCCTTGTCATCACGCACAAATCCACCGCTGACACGCTCGCCGTCGGCACTCGAACCGCCGAGCCCGCGATCCGCCCGGCGATCCCCGGCAGCACGATGTCCAGCAGCCTTTGCGCCGAGGTTGACGTCGGCACCATCGACAGCGCCGCCGCCCGGCTGCGCGCCATGTCCGGCCCCGGCGCATCCACCGTCGGCTGGCTGCCGGTGTAACAATGGATCGTCGTCATGTAGCCGGTCTCGATCCCCCAGCGTTCCTCGATCAGCCGGGCCAGCGGCGCCAGTGCATTCGTCGTGCAGGAGGCGTTTGAAATCAAGCGCTTGCCATCTGCCAGCGCAGTCGCCAGCACGCCATCATTGGCGCCCAGCACAATCACCGCCTCGGCCGCCGCCGAGGGGCCCGAGATCAGCACCGCCCCCGCCCCAGCCTGCAACCCGCGCTGCGCCACGGCGTCCGAATCCGCCCGCCCGGTGCATTCCATCACCACATCCACGCCGGTCAGGTCCAGCGCCGACAGGTCCGCCGCCCGGTGCAGCGGCAACCGCCGCCCGTCCACCACCAGCGCGCCCGCCTCGCGCGCGACGCTGCCCTTCCACGGCCCGAAAACGCTATCGTATTCAAAGAGGTACGCGCATGTCTCGGGGCTGGCGATGTCATTGATCCCGACGATCTCGACCTCTGGCACGGCCCCTTGCGCCCAGGCGCGCAGCACCGTGCGCCCGATCCGCCCGAACCCGTTCAGGAACACCCGCGCCGCCATGATCGCCTCCGCCAATGTGCAACGGTCGGCACCCTGCCGCCCGCCCGCGCCAACCGCAAGAGGTTGATTTCGTTAGACCGAAACCGCGATCGCCACGCCCCGCTCGACCGCCAGCGCAACCGCCCGCGCCGCCACCGCCAGATCCTGCAGCGCGACCCCGGTGCCGTCGAACAGCGTGATCTGATCGTCCGACGTCCGCCCCGGTGCCAGCCCCGCAACCACGGCGCCCAGTTCGGTGATGTCCTCGGCCGCCAGCAGCCCCGCCGCCACCGCATGCTGCGCCTCGCCGATGCTGACCGACTGCGCCCGCTCGTCGCAGAACACCCGCGCCCGCGCCAGCAGCGCCGCCTCCACCTCCTGCTTGCCCTTCGTGTCGGTGCCCATGCAGGCCAGGTGGGTGCCCGGCCGCACATGGCGCGCCATCAGCGAAGGCGCAAAACTGGACGTGATGGTGATGATCACGTCCGCCTGCGCGCCCAGCCCCCCCAGGCTAACCGCTTGAAACGGCAGCCCCAATTCCGCCGCCGTCTCGGCCAGCCGCCGCAGCATCTCGGGGTGCAGGTTCCAGCCGACCACGCGTTCAAAGGCCCCCGCCCGCACCGCTGCCCGCATCTGGAACGCCGACTGATGCCCGGCCCCCATCAGCCCCAGCACCTTCGCATCGGGTCGTGCCAGATGCCGGATCGACACCGCCGCTGCCGCCGCAGTGCGCAGCGCGGTCAAGAGGTTGCCCCCCACCATCGCTGAAACCTGGCCGGTATCCGGATCGAACAGGATCACGGTGGACTGATGATTGGTCAGCCCCCTGGCCATGTTCCCCGGCCAGTAGCCGCCCGCCTTCACGCCCAGCACCAGACCGGCCCGGTCGAACCCGGACTTGAAGCCGTAAAGCGCCTCGGCGTGCCCGATCGCCTCGCGCACCACGGGAAAGTTCACCGCCTCGCCCCGTGCCATCGCGGCAAACACCGCCTCGACCGCCTCATAGGCCGCCGCCTCCGAGATCAGCCCCGCGATCTCCCTCTCCGGCACGATTAGCATGATCTTTCCCTTCAATTTCTTCCGTTTGAAAATATCCCGGGGGTCCGGGGGCAGAGCCCCCGGCCGCCAGCCGGAAGTGTAGCGATTACAGCCCCTTGCCGCGCGCCGTCACCGGGATCAAGCGCTCCACCTTGCCGCCGCGCACGCCGACGTACCAGTCATGCACATTGCAGGTCGGGTCGCAGTGGCCGGGCACTAGCCGCAGCTTGTCGTTGATCTTCAGGACGCCGCCCAGATCCTCGATCACCCCGTGCTCATCCGAGCACTTGATGTAGTTCACATCCGTCCGCCCGAAGACCACCGGCAGCCCGCTGTCCACCGACTGCGCCTTCAGCCCGGCATCGCAGACCGCCTTGTCGGCCTTGGTGTGGCTCATCACCGAGGTCAGCAGGAACAGGCTGTGCTCGAACTCCGTCTCGTCGATGCGCCTGCCGTCCCGGTCGTGGATGCGGCCGTAGTCGGCGTCCATGAAGGCGTAGCTGCCGCACTGCAACTCGTTGTAAACGCCGGAATTGCCTTCGAACTCATAGCTCCCGGTCCCCGCCCCGCCGACGATGGCGCAGCTCAGCCCTTCGGTGGCCAGCGCCGCCACCGCGTCCTTCACCATCGCCACCGCGATCTCGATCTTGGCCTTGCGGTCGGCCCATTCGGTCATGTGCTGCATCGCGCCCTGATAGGCCTGGAGGCCCGAGAAGGTCAGCCCCGGCGCCGCCGCGATGGCCTTGGCAATCGCCACCACCGCCGGGGTCGCGTTCACGCCGCAGCGCCCGGCGCCGCAGTCAATCTCCACCAGACACTCGATGGTGGTCCCATGCCGCACCGCCGCCGCCGACAGGTCGGCGATGTTCGCCGGATCGTCCACGCAGACGATGGTCCGCGCCAGCTTCGGCAGCCGCGCTAGCCGGTCGATCTTGGTGAGGTCGCGGACCTGGTTCGACACCAGAATGTCCTTCACCCCGGCGCGGGCGAAGGCTTCCGCCTCGCTCACCTTCTGGCAGCAGATGCCGCAGGCCCCGGCCGCCATCTGCAACAGCGCGATGTCGGCCGACTTGTGCATCTTGCCGTGCACCCTGAGCCGCACCCCCATCTGGTTCGCGAAGCCCTGCATTTTCGCGATGTTGCGGTCGAGCGCGTCGAGATCGACCACCAGACAGGGGGTCTGCACCTCGGCCTCGGCCATGCCGGGGGCGGCGGGAATGTCGTAGCCGACCTCAAGCCCGTTGAAGGTTTGCGCGTTCATGGTGTGCCTCCTCAGCCCTGCATCCAGGGCAGTTTGTCCAGATCGACGTTGCCGCCGGTGATGATGACGCCGACGCGCTTGCCGCGGAACGTCTCGGGGGTTTTCAGGATGGTTGCCAGCGGCACCGCGCTCGACGGTTCCATCACGATCTTCATCCGCTTCCAGATCAGCTTCATCGCCTCGACGATCTCGTCTTCCTCGGCGGTCAGGATATCCTCGACGTAGTTCCGCACAAAGTGCCAGGTCAGCTCTTTCAGCGGCACCTTCAGCCCATCCGCCACCGTTTCCGGCGCATCGTCGGCGATGATCCGCCCGGCGCGAAAGCTGCGCGCGGCGTCATCGGCCTGTTTCGGTTCGGCGGCGTAGGTCCGCACCCCCGGCGCCAGAGTGGACAGCGTCAGGCAGGTGCCCGAGATCATGCCGCCGCCGCCGATCGGCGCGATCACCACCTCCAGCCCCTCGACCTGCTCGATCAGCTCACGCGAGCAGGTGGCTTGGCCCGCGATCACGCGCGGGTCGTTGTAGGGGTGCACGAATTCGGCTCCGGTTTCCGCCACGACCTGCGCGAACACTGCCTCGCGGCTGGAGGTGGAGGGTTCGCATTCCACCACCCGCCCGCCATAGCCCTTCACCGCGTCCTTCTTGGCTTGCGGCGCCGTGCGCGGCATCACGACGGTGCAGGGAATGCCCCGCCGCCCGGCCGCATAGGCCAGCGACAGCCCGTGGTTGCCCGAGGAATGCGTGGCCACGCCCTTCGCCGCTTGCGCCGCGGTCAGTCCGAACACCGCGTTCGACGCGCCGCGCGCCTTGAACGCGCCCGCCTTCTGGAAGTTCTCGCACTTGAAGAACAATTCCGCCCCGGTCAGCGCGTTCAGATAGCTCGACGTCAGCACCGGTGTGCGGTGGATGTAGGGCGCGATCCGGGCGTGGGCCGCCAGCACGTCGCCGAAGGTGGGAATATACATGGGCGTCATGTCGTTCATGTCAGGCCGCGGCACGAGCCGCCTCCGTTCCGGTGTTGCGATAATAGTCCTGCGCGGCGGCAACGCCCGAGCCGAGTGTGACCGGCCAGCCAAGATCGGCCATGCACATCTCGGCGGCGGCAAGGCCCGCCAGCGCCATCACCTCAGTCAGCATGCCAAGGTGGCCGATGCGGAACACCTTGCCTGCGACCTCACCCAGCCCGACGCCGAAGGCCACGTCATACTTCGCGGCCGCCAGCTTCACGAGGTCGGTGCCGTTGCAGCCTGCGGGCACGACGACCGCCGTCACCGTGTCGGAGTAGAGGTCCGGCGAGACCGCGCAAGGCTTCATGCCCCAGGCGGCAACCGCGCGGCGAATACCTTCCGCGATGCGGTGGTGGCGGGCGAAGACAGCCTCCATCCCCTCGTCCAGCAGCATCTGGACGGCGGTCGCCAGCCCGTTCAGCAGGCCGACCGGCGGCGTATAGGGAAAGCCGCCCGCCGCATAGGTTTTGCGCATGTCGGCGAAGTCGAAGAAGGTGCGCGGCAGCGTTGCCGTTTCCATCGCCGCCAGCGCCTTCGGGCTGATGCCAAGGATGGCGAGCCCGGCAGGCAGCATGAAGCCCTTCTGGCTGCCGGTCACCGCGATATCGACGCCCCAGCCGTCCATCTCGAAGGGCATCGAGCCGATCGACGACACGCCATCGACGAACAGCAGCGCCGGATGCTGCGCCGCGGTCATGGCGCGGCGGATGCCGGCGATGTCGGATTTCACCCCGGTCGCGGTTTCGTTATGCGTCGCCAGAACCACCCGGATCGCATGGCCCGTGTCGGCCTTCAGCGCCGCCTCGATCGCTGCGAGGGGGGCGCCCTGGCCCCACGGCGTCTCGATCACCTGAACGTTCAGCCCGTGGCGCTGGCACATGTCGATCCAGCGGTGGCTGAACATGCCGAACCGCGCCGCCAGCACCGTGTCACCGGGCGACAGCGTGTTGCTGATCGCCGCCTCCCAGCCGCCGGTGCCGGTCGAGGGGAACAGGATCACCTCGCCCTTCGCGGTGTGCAGGATCGTCTTCACCCCCTCGACCGCGGGCCTGAAGATGCGCGCGAAGGCGGGCGAGCGATGGTCGATCGTCGGCATGTCGCAGGCCTTGCGGATCACCTCGGGGATGTTCGTCGGGCCGGGAATGAAAACCGGGTTCTGGCTGGTCATGGCGTGTCCTTGGGCAGATGATGCGCAGACCCTAGGGCCGGCGCCGCGGCAGCGCAATTTTTTCGAAAACATTTTTCAAAAGGATGCGGAACGGGCCAAGACCCTTGCACGACTGCGATTTTCTGTTTTTCATTCTGCGAAAGCGTTTTTCAATGTTTCTGAGAACGACGGAGAAATGATGTCGGACCCTCGCCCGCGCGGCCGCCCCAAGGCGTTCCACGACAAGACCGAGCAGAACACCGTGCAATCGCTTGACCGCGCGATGGGGCTTTTGCGGCTTCTGAGCGAACGCACGGGCCTGACGCTCAGCGAACTTGCCGCCGAAAGCGGGCAGGCCCCGGCCACTGTCTACCGCGTGCTGACCACCCTCCAAGGCCATGGCATGGTTGAAAGCGAAGAGCCCGGCCAACTGTGGCACGTCGGCGCGGGCACTTTCCGCATCGGCACCGCCTTTCTGCGCCGCACCAAGGTGGCGGAACGGGCGCGCGGACCGATGCAGGCGCTGATGCGGGCCACCGGGGAAACCGCAAACCTCGGCGTGGAAAGCCAGGACGAGGTGCTTTTTCTGGCCCAGGTCGAAACCCATGAGGCGATCCGCGCCTTCTTCCCGCCCGGCACCAAGAGCCCGATGCACGTCTCTGGCATCGGCAAGGCGCTGCTGGCCTGGTACCCCGAGGCGCGGGTGCGCGCGATCGTCGCGCGGCGGGGCCTGCCCGGCTTCACGTCGCTGTCGCTGACCTCCGAAACGAGCCTGATGCGCGACCTCGCCCGCACCCGCGAACGGGGCTTCGCGGTGGACGATCAGGAAAAGGCCGAGGGCATGCGCTGCGTCGCGGCCCCGGTGTTCAACGGCTACGGCGAGCCCGTCGCGGGCCTGTCGGTCTCCGGCCCCGCCTTCCGGATCGGGCTATCCGACGCCGCCCGTATCGGTGCCCTGGTGCGGGCGGCGGCGGACGAGGTGACGGAGGCCATCGGGGGCGTCCGGGACTGAAGCCGGGGGCTGTCTGCCCCCCGGAGCCCCCCGAGGATATTTCAGGACCGAAAGGGGGCGGACGTCAGCCCGGCGCGCCCCAACCGCCGCCGCCCGGCGTCAGCATTTCGAACGCGGCGCCTGCCGGAAGTTCGCGCTCGTCATTGCCGTTGAGGCGTTCACGGCGCCCGTCCGGCCAGATCACCCAGTTTTCCCCCGTGGCCCCCGGCGCGCCGCCGACCGCGCCGAACGGCGCCACGATCCGGTGCGAGGTCAGCGTGGTGACGGTGACCGCATCGAGAAACCGCAACCGCCGCACCGCGCCGTTACCGCCACGCCAGTGCCCGGCGCCGCCGGAGCCCTGCCGGATGCCGAAGGTTTCCAGCCGCACCGGGAAGCGCTTTTCCAGCACCTCGGGATCGGTCATCCGGGTGTTTGTCATGTGGCTTTGCACCGCGTCGCAGCCGTCGAAACCGGGTCCGGCGCCGGTGCCACCCGCGATGGTCTCGTAGTTCTGGAACCGCGCGTTGCCCCAGACGAAGTTGTTCATCGTGCCCTGGCTGCCCGCAATCACCCCCAGCGCGCCGTAAAGCGCGTTGCAGGCGGCCTGGCTCACCTCGGTGTTTCCCGCGATCACTGCCGCCGGGGCACGGGGATTCAGCATCGTGCCCTCGGGGATGATGAGGGTCAGCGGTCTCAGGCAGCCTTCATTCAGCGGGATGTCCTTGCCCACCAGCGTGCGGAAGACATAAAGTACCACCGCCCGCACGATGGCGAGCGGGGCGTTGTAATTGCCCGCCGATTGGGCGGACGTGCCGGTGAAGTCGATCGTTGCCGCACGGGCTGCGCGATCCACCGTCACCCGCACGACAATCCGTGCGCCGGAATCCATCGGATATGTGAACAATCCATCGGAAAGACTCGGGATCACCTCGCGGACCGATTCCTCGGCATTGCGCTGGACGTGGCCCATGTAGGCTGTCACGACATTGGCGCCATAGTCGGAAACCACCTTCAAGAGCGCGCGCCGCCCGGTTTCGTTCGCCGCGACCTGCGCCTTCAGGTCCGCGATGTTCTGCTCGGGCGCGCGGGCCGGATAGCGGCCGGAGGCCAGGATCGCCCGCGCCTCGGCCTCCAGAAACCGGCCCCGATCCACCAGCCGCATGTTGTCGATCACCACGCCCTCGTCCTCCAGCGTCCGGCTGTCGGGCGGCGAGGATCCGGGGGTGCGCCCGCCGATGTCGGCATGGTGCCCGCGCGAGCCGAGCCAGAAGGCGGGCTGCCCGGCCACGAAAACCGGCGTCACCACCGTCACGTCGGGCAGGTGGGTGCCGCCACGATAGGGCGAGTTGAGCATGAAGGCGTCGCCCTCGCGGATCGCGCCCGCATTCAGCCACATGACCGTTCGGATCGAGTCCGACATCGAGCCGAGGTGCACCGGCACATGCGGGGCATTGGCCACCAGATCGCCCGCCGCATCGAAGATGGCGCAGGAGAAATCCAGTCGTTCCTTGATGTTGACTGACCACGAGGTGTTGGCGAGCGTGGCCCCCATCTGGTCGGCCATCGACATGAAGAGATTGTTGAACACCTCCAGCAGCACCGGGTCGGCCTCGGTTCCCGCCGCCGGGGGGCGGGTGATGGTGGCCGTGCGTTCCAGGATCAGGTTGCCGCGCGGGTCGACACGCGCGGTCCAGCCCGGCTCCACGACGGTCGTGCCGGTGGCCTCCGCGATGATCGCGGGGCCGGGCAGGGTGGTGCCGCCAGGCAGGGTCTCGCGGCGGTACACTGGCACCTCGTGCCAGCCGGTGCCGAAGTGGGCGCGCATCCGGTCGGCCGGGGCCGGGGCGGCACCCTGGGGCGCGCGTTCGTCGGGCAGGCTGCCGCCGCCGCCGATCGCCTCCACCGCAACCAGGTCGAAGAACAGCCCGCGCTCGGGCGAGGTAAAGCCGAAGCGGGCGCGATGGGCGTCTTCGAAAGCGGCGCGCATGTCGGCGGGCGCGCCGAAGGGCACCTCCAGCGTCTGATGCGAGCCCTCGTAGCGCAGATGGGCGCGCGCCTCGACGCGGATCACGGCTTCAGTCACACCCTGCGCGGCAAGGTCACTACGCGCCTCATCCGTCAGGCCAAGAACGAACGTTCGTGCAATTTCGATGTCGTCAAGCGCCGCATCCACCTGCGCCTCGCGCAGGCTGCGCAGTTCAGCCAACCCCATGCCGTAGGCCGAGAGCACCCCGGCGAAGGGATGCAGGAACACCCGGCTCATGCCCAGCGCATCGGCCACGAGGCAGGCATGCTGCCCGCCCGCGCCGCCGAAGCATTGCAGGGTGTAACCCGTCACGTCATGGCCGCGCTGCACCGAGATTCTCTTGATCGCGTTCGCCATGTTGTCCACCGCGATGCGCAGGAAACCTTGGGCCACCGCCTCGGCGCTTTCCTCCCGTCGGTCGGTCGCTGCCGCGATCTCGGCTGCCAGCGCGGCGACCTTTTCCCGCACCGCATCGGCGTCGATCGGCTGGTTGCCGTCGGGGCCGAACACCGCAGGGAAATGGCGCGGCGAAAGCTTGCCCAGCATCACGTTGCAGTCGGTGATCGTCAGCGGCCCGCCACGGCGGTAGGCGGCCGGGCCGGGGTTGGCGCCCGCGCTTTCGGGGCCGACTTGATAACGCCCGTCGCGGAACGTGCAGATCGAGCCGCCGCCCGCCGCCACGGTATGGATGTCCATCATCGGCGCGCGCATCCGGACGCCCGCAACTTCGGTCTCGAACGAACGTTCGTAAACGCCCGCATAGTGGCTGACGTCGGTCGAGGTGCCGCCCATGTCAAAGCCGATCAGCTTGCCAAAGCCCGCCGCCTCGGCCGTCTTCACCATCCCCACGATGCCGCCCGCCGGGCCTGACAGGATTGCATCCTTGCCCTGAAACCGCCCGGCATCGATCAGGCCGCCGTTCGACTGCATGAACAAGAGCCGCCCCGTTGCCCGCCCGATGTCGAGCGCGCCTTCGACCCGCGCCACATAGCGCCGCAGGATCGGCGAGAGATAGGCATCCACCACGGTCGTGTCGCCGCGCCCGACGAGCTTGATCAGACGCGAAACGGTGTGGCTGGCGGAGACCTGGGTAAACCCTTCCGCGCGCGCGATTTCAGCCACGCGGGCCTCGTGCGCGGGGTTCAGGTAGCCGTGCAGGAACGCGATGGCGACCGCGCGCACGCCCGCCGCATGGGCGGCTTGCAACGCCGACCGCGCCGCGTCCTCGTTGAGGGGGGTCACTTCCGCCCCCTCGGCATCCAGCCGCCCTGCCACCTCGGCCACCCGCTCATACAGGAGGTCGGGCCGCCGGATCGCCAGATCGAAGAGCCGTGGCCGGGTCTGATAGCCGATGCGCAGGAGGTCGCCGAACCCCTCGGTGATCAGCAAGAGCACCCGCTCGCCCTTGCGCTCCAGCAGCGCATTGGTGGCGACCGTCGTGCCCATTTTCACCGCCCGGATCGCATCTTCCGGCAGCGGTTCACCCGCCCGCAACCCGAGCAGATCACGGATGCCCTGCACGGCGGCATCGGCGTAGCGTTCCGGGTTCTCGGACAGCAGCTTGTGCGTCAAAAGCCGTCCGTCGGGGGCCTGCGCCACCACGTCGGTGAAGGTGCCGCCCCGGTCGATCCAGAATTCCCAGCCGGCCATCGCGCCCTCCCGATCCGATGCCCTTGGGTTCCGGATCGGGAGGGGATTGTCAACCTACTCGGCGGCTTCGGCGTAGCTCTCGACCGGCGGGCAGACGCAGATCAGGTTGCGGTCGCCGTAGACGTTGTCGACCCGCCCGACCGGACACCAATATTTGTCCGACCGCGAGGTGCCGGCCGGGAAACAGCCC